>JBJOIR010000050.1:0-15456 GCA_046047055.1 Pseudomonadota bacterium
AGGGTCTCTTGAGGATGGAAAAAAGGAGCGTCAAAAAACAAAAAGCCGCCTGGAGGCCAAGGCGGCTTTTTGTGTGGGAAGGAGGAGGCTGGGTTTCAGCGGCATGCAAACATTATGCACGAGCCAAATGACATTTCCTTCGCGGGAGATCAGGCCACTGCAGCGGCTTTTTTCAGGTCTTTAACGGCCTTGAGAACTTCTTCAACGTGGCCTGGAACTTTCAGGCCACGCCACTCTTGTTTGAGGGTGCCATCTGCGCCAACCAAGAAGGTGCTGCGCTCGATGCCTTTGACTTTTTTGCCGTACATGATCTTGTTTTTGACCACGCCAAACATGTGGCACATTTTTTCTTCGGTGTCGGCAATCAACTCAAAGGGCAATTCCAATTTGGCTTTGAAATCATCGTGGGATTTCATGTTGTCGCGCGATACACCCAACACCAAGGCACCGGCTTTGACAAAGTCTTTGTACTTGTCGCGAAATTGCATGGCTTCGGTGGTGCAGCCTGGGGTGTTGTCTTTGGGGTAGAAAAACAAAACAACAGGTTGACCGAGGTGAGAGACGTTCGAAACTTTCAGGCCGCTGGTCGCGTTCGCTTCAAATTCGGGAAGGGGTTTGTTAAGAACGATCGCCATAAAACTTAAATCTCACTTGACGGGTTGAGCGATGACCTGCACCCAAGGTGTCGGTGTCGCTAGAGGCCTTTGGCCTTGGCAACCTGGTATTTTACTCTGAATGAGAGTGCCCCACCGATCCACTGAAGGAAACCCGACGCACTCGGAACGACGCTTGTCAGGACTCCAGCAGCGCGGCAAGCACCACTTTTCGGCCCTCGCTGGCCAGAATGTTGTAGGTTCGGCAGGCGGCAGCGGTGTCCATGGTTTCAAGGCCAATGCCTTGGCCAACCAGCGTTTGCAGCCAGTGTGGCTTGGGAAACCGCAAGCGCTTCCCGCTGCCAAAAATGACCAATTCAGCGCCCGATTGGCCCAAAACATCAAAATTTTCGGTTGTTAGGTCTTCAAACCTTGAAACGGGCCAAGTTTGAGCCGTGGCACCGGGCAAGCTGCTGACGATCAACGAGTGATCAAAGCGTTGCCCATTGACCTCGATCCAACCTTCGCCATAGGCGTTGATGGTCAGGCTGTTGGACTTGTCGGGTTGAAGTTTCATGGGGTGTTCGGGTTGGGCTGGCGCATTCTGTCCCAGATTAGAGACTTCGCTCGGTAAATGAGGGGAGAAATGGCGTTGAAATGTGGTCAAATTATAAGTTTTCCCCTCTCGCAACTGCCTTTGGAGGCACTTTGAAGCCCATTCAAAAATCTGCCAAGCTCGCCAACGTTTGTTATGACATTCGCGGTCCCATCATGGACCGTGCCCGTCAAATGGAAGAAGACGGCCAAAAAATCATCAAGTTGAATATCGGCAACTTGGCTTCTTTCGGCTTTGATGCGCCTGAAGAAATTCAGCAAGACATGATTCGCAACCTGCCCAATTCGGCAGGTTACTCCGACAGCAAGGGCATTTTTGCGGCGCGTAAAGCCGTGATGCACGAGACCCAAAAACAAGGCATTTTGGGCGTTGCCCTGGACGACATTTATTTGGGCAACGGGGCCAGTGAACTGATCGTCATGGCCACCAATGGCTTGCTCGACAACGGCGATGAGTTGCTGTTGCCCACCCCCGACTACCCGCTGTGGACGGCCGCGGCCAGTTTGTCTGGCGGCACACCGGTGCATTACCTCTGCGAAGAAGCCAACGGGTGGATGCCAGATTTGGCCGATATTCGCGCCAAAGTCACCCCCCGCACCAAGGGCATTGTGGTGATCAACCCCAACAATCCGACGGGCGCTCTTTATTCAGACGAATTGCTCAAAGGCATTGTGGCCATCGCGCGTGAACACGGCTTGGTCATTTTTGCTGACGAGGTGTACGACAAAGTGCTGTACGACGGTGCCAAGCACACCCCATTGGCCAGTTTGTCGCAAGATGTGCTGACCCTGACCTTTAACTCGCTGTCAAAAAGCTACCGCTCTTGCGGCTACAGAGCGGGCTGGATGGTGATCTCGGGTGACAAGAAAAATGCACGCGACTACATCGAGGGTTTGAACATGCTCTCGAACATGCGCTTGTGCGCCAATGTGCCTGGCCAATGGGCCATTCAGACGGCCTTGGGCGGCCACCAAAGCATCAATGAATTGGTGGGTGAGGGCGGTCGACTGCGCAAGCAACGTGACTTGGCCTATGAGTTGATCACCGCCATTCCGGGTGTCAGTTGTGTCAAGCCGCATGCCGCGCTGTACATGTTTCCGAAGTTGGATCCCGCCATTTACCCGGTCCAAGATGACCAAGACTTTTTCTTGCAATTGCTCGAAGAAACCAAAGTCATGCTGGTCCAAGGCACGGGTTTTAACTGGCCCGATACCGACCATTTCCGCATTGTGTTTTTGCCTCACGAAGACGATTTGAGAGAAGCCATTGCCCGTGTCGCACGCTTTTTGCAAGGCGCTCGCAAGCGCTTTGGCACCGAAGCTTTGGTGGCCTGAGTCCCATAATCCCTGCCCGCACGTTGCGGGCCCAATGTAGTAAAGAAGTCAAGTCATGAAACCGATCAAAGTAGGCCTGTTGGGCATGGGCACCGTGGGCAGTGGCACTTTCAATGTGCTCAAGCGCAACCAAGGAGAAATTCAGCGTCGTGCGGGCCGCGGTATCGAGATCACCATGGTGGCCGATTTGGATGTGGCCCGTGCCAAGGCGCTGGCTGGCGAGGGTGTTCAGGTGGTGGCCGATGGTCGGGAGATCATTGCCAACCCCGACATCGACATCGTGATCGAGTTGATTGGTGGCTATGGCATCGCCAAAACCATGGTCATGGAGGCCATTTCCGCGGGCAAACACGTGGTCACCGCCAACAAGGCTTTGTTGGCAGTGCATGGCACAGAGATTTTTTCTGCAGCCCAGGCCAAGGGCGTGATGGTGGCTTTTGAGGCCGCTGTGGCTGGTGGTATTCCAATCATCAAAGCCCTGCGCGAGGGCCTGACCGCCAACAGCATTCAGTGGGTGGCGGGCATCATCAACGGCACCACCAACTTCATCTTGTCCGAGATGCGTGACAAGGGTTTGGATTTTGCTGTGGTGCTCAAAGAAGCCCAGCGTTTGGGCTATGCAGAAGCCGATCCAACCTTTGACATTGAAGGTGTGGATGCGGCACACAAAGTCACGTTGATGAGCGCGATCGCCTTTGGTATTCCGGTGCAGTTTGACAAAGCCTATGTCGAAGGCATCACCCAACTCGGCGCGGCCGACATCAAATACGCCGAACAGTTGGGCTACCGCATCAAGTTGTTGGGCATCACCAAGCGCACCGCCAACGGCATTGAGTTGCGTGTGCACCCCAGCTTGGTGCCGACGCAACGCCTGATCGCCAATGTGGAAGGGGCGATGAATGCGGTCATGGTGCAAGGCGATGCCGTAGGCACCACCTTGTATTACGGCAAGGGTGCCGGCTCTGAGCCCACCGCCAGTGCGGTCATTGCCGACTTGGTCGACATTGCACGGCTGCACACGGCCGACCCGAAAAACCGCGTGCCCCATTTGGCCTTCCAGCCCGGCTCGATGAGCAACTTGTCGGTGCTGCCCATGGCCGATGTGGTGACCAGCTATTACCTGCGTTTGCGCGTGGCCGATCAAGCCGGCGTGTTGGCCAAGTTGACCGGTCTGTTGGCCCAAGCCGACATCAGCATCGATGCCGTGTTGCAGCGCGAGGCAGACCAAGTCAGCCAAGCGGGCGAAAACCAAACCGACGTGATCATCTTGACCCACGACACGCGCGAGGGCACCTTGAATGCTGTCTTGGCCGAAATGCAGGCCCTTCCCACCGTCATGGCGCCGATTGTGCGCATTCGCAAAGAAGAGTTGAACTGATGCGTTACCAGTCCACACGTGGTCATGCAGACCGCAAACAATTTTGTGAAATTTTGCTGGAAGGGTTGGCCCCAGACGGCGGTTTGTATTTGCCCGAGAGCTACCCCCAACTCGATGCAACCGCTTTGCAGCAGCTGCGCCAAGTTTGGCAAAACCAAGGGTATGCCGCCTTGGCCTTTGAAATTTTGTCGCTCTACATTGACGACATTCCGCGCGATGACTTGAAGGCACTTTGCCAAAAAACCTACACCCCAAAAGTGTTTGGCAGTGCTGAAATTGTGCCCCTCAAGCCGCTGAAAACCGCCGGTCAAAGCCAGCCTGATTTGTATTTGGAAGCCTTGTCGAACGGTCCCACCTTGGCCTTCAAAGACATGGCCATGCAGTTGCTGGGCAATTTGTTTGAGTACGAGCTGGCTCGCCGCGGTGAGACATTGAACATTCTGGGCGCGACATCGGGTGACACGGGCAGCGCCGCCGAATACGCGATGCGTGGCAAAAAGGGTGTGCGGGTTTTCATGACCAGCCCGCATGGCCGCATGAGCCCGTTTCAGCAGGCGCAGATGTTCAGCCTGTTGGACGACAACATCCACAACATCGCCATTGAAGGCGTTTTTGACGACTGCCAAGACATTGTCAAAGCGGTCTCCAATGATTTGGCCTTCAAGAGCCAATACAAAATTGGCACGGTCAACTCGATCAATTGGGCGCGCTTGCTGGCCCAAGTGGTGTACTACTTTGCCGGTTATTTTCAGGCCACGCAGAGCAACGACCAGAAGGTCAGTTTCACAGTGCCCAGTGGCAACTTTGGCAACGTCTGTGCAGGCCATGTGGCCCGCATGATGGGTTTGCCCATCGACCGCTTGGTGGTGGCGACCAACGAAAACGATGTGTTGGATGAGTTTTTCCGCACCGGTGTTTACCGTGTACGTGGCACAGCCGACACACACGAAACCTCCAGCCCCTCCATGGACATCTCCAAAGCCAGCAACTTTGAGCGCTTCGTGTTTGACTTGCTCGAACGCGATGGCGTGACCACCAAGGCCATCTTTGGTGCAGGACTGAGTCAAAAGGGTTTCTTTGATTTGTCTGGTGACCCCCGGTTTGCCAAAGCCGCTTCGGTTTTCGGTTTTGAAAGCGGTCGCAGCACCCACGCCAACCGTCTGAGCACCATTCAGCAGGTGTTTGCGCAGTATGGCGTGATGATCGACACGCACACAGCCGACGGTGTCAAGGTGGCCAAAGAGCACTTGAAACCTTCGGTCCCCATGATCGTTTTAGAAACGGCATTGCCCATCAAATTTGCGGCGACGATCGTCGAAGCGTTGGGTCGGCAACCTGATCGGCCTGCTCAGTTTGAAGGCATCGAAGCTTTGCCTAAGCGGGTTCATGTCATGCCATCCGATGTGAACTTGGTCAAGGCCTTCATTCAACAACACTGCGATTGAACGTCATGTCCACAGCACCCCGTGCTCCCTTGATGTCGCTCGATGATGCACTGACGGCTTTGTTGTCGCAAATTGAGCCCTTGAATCGGTTGGAGACAGTGGCCACCTTGGATGCCGACGGCCGAATATTGGCGAATGACTTGGTGTCGCAATTGCAGGTGCCTGCTTTTGACAACTCGTCCATGGATGGATACGCGGTGCGCAGTGCCGATGTGCAGGCACCCGGGGCCGAGTTGTCGGTGACACAACGAATTCCAGCGGGGCATTTTGGGCAACCCTTGTTGCCCGGACAGGCGGCGCGCATTTTCACTGGCGCGCCGTTGCCCCCCGGGGCCGATGCGATCGTGATGCAAGAGCAAGTCGAGCCGGTGGCCGAAGGCGATGCCAACCGAGTTCGGTTTTTGACTGCAGCAGCACCCGGTCAATGGGTGCGCTACAGCGGTGAAGACATTCGCTTGGGCGATACCGTCTTGCAGCAAGGCCAAAAACTCGGCCCTGCCCAACTGGGTTTGGCGGCCAGTTTGGGCTTGGCGCAACTGCCGGTCACGGCGCGACCCAAAGTGGCTTTGTTCTCAACCGGGGACGAATTGGTCATGCCTGGCGATGTGGCTCCGGCCGACATGCCCCCGGGCTCCATTTACAACTCCAACCGTTTTTTCTTGCGCGCCTTGTTGTTGCGCATGGGCTGCGAGGTCACCGATTTGGGCATCGTGCCCGACAAACGCTCAGCCACCGAAGCCGCTTTGCAAGCCGCGGCCGAACAACATGATTTGATCGTCACCAGTGGCGGCGTCTCCGTGGGCGAAGAAGACCATGTGAAACCCGCTGTGCAGGCTTTGGGGGCTTTGGCCTTGTGGCAAATCGCCATGAAGCCCGGCAAGCCGTTTGCTTACGGGCATGTGCGCCGTGCGGCGCATCCGGGCCAAGCGCATTTCGTGGGTTTGCCGGGCAACCCTGTGTCGAGCTTCGTGACCTTTTTGCTGCTGGTCAAACCCCTGATCTCGGCGCTGCAAGGGGCTGTGCACCAGGCCCCCGTCAGCATGTCCATGAAAGCTGATTTTGATTGGCCCAAAGCCGATAAGCGGCGCGAATTTTTGCGCGTACGGCGCAATGCCCATGGGGGTTTAGAGCTGTTCCCGAACCAAAGCTCTGGGGTCTTGACCTCCATGGTTTGGGCCGACGGCGTGGTGGACAACCCTGCTGGGCAAACCATTGCGAAGGGTGATACGGTTCGCTTTTGGCCAATGTCGGAGTGGTTGTCATGAAGGTTCAAGTTCGTTACTTCGCCTCGTTGCGTGAAAGCATAGGAACCGCCAATGAGTGGGTGGAAACCTCTGCGCAACGGGTGGCCGATCTGCGCCAACAATTGATGGACCGCGGTGGCGTGTATGCCGAAACCTTGGCCAGTCACCGTCCTGTGCGCGTGGCAGTCAATCAGGTCATGGCGCAAGACAGCACGGCTTTGCAAGAGGGGTGCGAAGTGGCCTTTTTCCCCCCAGTCACTGGAGGGTGAGTCCGTGATCCAAAGCGTTTCCATCCAAACCGAAGACTTCGATGTCACCCAAGAACTGGCGGCATTGCGTGCGCAAGACTTGCGCGTGGGGGCCGTCTGTAGCTTTGTTGGAACGGTGCGCGATACACGCGCCCTGACTGGCCAAGCCAACGACGAAGTTCAGTCGATGGAGTTGGAGCATTACCCGGGCATGACCGAAAAATCGATCGAGGCGATGATTGAAGAAGCCCATCGACGCTTTGACTTTTATGCCGCCCGTGTGGTGCACCGTGTGGGGCAATTGTTGCCCGCTGATCAAATTGTGTTGGTGGCAGTCACTTCCGCGCATCGCGGCGAAAGCTTCAAGGCGTGTGAGTTCCTGATGGACTACTTGAAGACGCAAGCACCTTTTTGGAAAAAAGAGCAGTCCCCGCTGGGCGCGCAGTGGGTCGATGCGCGAGTCTCGGACGACGCTGCGTTGGCGCGTTGGGGAATTCAAGCAGGCAACGCTTGAACATGCCAGAGGGGCTTTCTGCCCCTGAGTAGAGGCCGCTGCGCATTGATCTATCGATGCATCAATGCATCAGTGCATCAGTGCATCAGTGCATCAAAGGCCGTGGCGCAGGAACGGGGTCTGCCGCTTCGCCGTGCTGTGCCGGCGAAGCCGCCGGATCGATGCCCGTCGCCAGGGCCCAGTCGGCTTTGCTGGCGGTTTGTTGAATCAAATGAATCAGGCCGTGCACCAGTGGGGCATGCAAATTGAGCGTGCAAGCAAGTTGGGCTCCTTCCAGTTTCTGCTGAAAAATGATCTCCAGACTGTGATGGCTCTGCAAGTTCAATTGGGCGTCAGTGATGAACAACGGCGCTTCGCCCAATGGCAACTGCAAGGCTTCAGCGGTGTAAGGGGTCGAAAAGTCGGCGTTTTGCATAAATGCATTGCGTTTCAAATCGGTCAACAGATGCTGCGCTGGGGCATCGCTGGCAGCCAGTCCGGGTTGAGCCGCCTCAAGGCGCACCAACATTTGCGTCAAGGCGGGCAAAATCAAGATGACCATGCGACGCGTGAGCCAAAAGCGATACTCTTCTCCAGCCAAGGTGTTGAGCCTTAGCAACAAGCGGTCTTGGCGCTCATCGTGGCTAATGGACAACTGGTGAATGTTCATTCTTTGATTTTAGGCAACCCCGAGAAATCCACCAAGCCTTGAAAATCAGCCATCATCCCCAACCTAGGGCTGAACGGAGAATATTCATGCGACTTGACAAACTCACCACCAAATTTCACGAAGCCTTGTCCGATGCGCAGACCATCGCCCTGGGCCGCGACCATGCATACATTGAGCCGGTGCATGTGTTGTTGGCCATGCTCAAGCAAGAGGATGGCCCCAAAGCCCTGTTGATGCGTGCGGGCGTGCAAGTGCAAAGCCTGACGATGGCGGCCGAAGCGGCCATCGGCCGACTGCCCCAAGTGACCGGACAGGACCAGGTGCAAGTCGGCCCCGATTTGGCCAAACTCTTGCAGGGGGCAGAAAAAGAGTCGATTAAGCGCGGTGATGCCTTTATTGCCAGCGAGTTGTTTTTATTGGCCATTGCGGACAACAAGGGCGATACAGGTCGATTGGCCAAAGAGCATGGCCTGACTCGCGCCAGCCTTGAATTGGCCATCGATGCTTTGCGTGGTGGGCAGACGGTGGGCAATGCTGACGCTGAAAGCCAACGTGAATCGTTGAAGAAATACTGCATCGACCTGACCGAGCGTGCGCGCATTGGCAAACTCGATCCGGTGATTGGTCGCGATGACGAAATTCGCCGCGCTATTCAAGTTCTTCAGCGGCGCACCAAAAACAACCCTGTGCTGATTGGTGAGCCGGGTGTGGGTAAAACCGCCATCGTTGAAGGTTTGGCGCAACGCATTGTGGCGGGTGAAGTGCCCGACTCTTTGCAGGGCAAACGGGTGCTGTCGCTCGATATGGCAGCGTTGTTGGCCGGCGCCAAGTTCAGGGGCGAGTTTGAAGAGCGCCTCAAATCTGTTTTGAATGAACTGGCCAAAGACGAAGGCCAGACGATCTTGTTCATTGACGAGTTGCACACCATGGTGGGCGCCGGCAAAGCCGAAGGCGCTATGGATGCAGGCAACATGCTCAAGCCGGCCTTGGCTCGAGGCGAGCTGCATTGTGTGGGTGCCACGACCCTGGACGAGTACCGCAAATACATCGAAAAAGACGCGGCCTTGGAGCGCCGATTCCAGAAAATCTTGGTCAACGAACCGACAGTGGAAGCGACGATTGCCATTTTGCGTGGCTTGCAAGAAAAATACGAAATCCACCATGGTGTGGACATCACCGACCCTGCCATTGTGGCGGCCGCCGAACTGAGCCACCGCTACATCACCGACCGATTTTTGCCGGACAAAGCCATCGATTTGATTGATGAAGCAGCGGCCAAGATCAAGATTGAAATTGATTCCAAACCCGAGGTCATGGACAAGCTTGACCGTCGCTTGATTCAACTTCAAATCGAGCGAGAAGCGGTGCGCCGAGAGCACGACGAGGCATCGCAAAAACGTTTTGCGCTGATTGAGGAAGAGATCGTCAAGCTCAAAAAAGAAGCCGCTGATTTGGAAGAAATTTGGCATGCAGAAAAGGCGCAAGCGCAGGGCGGACAGCAGGTGCGTGAACAGATTGACCACATGCGTCAACAAATCGAAGATCTCACGCGCAAGGGCGATTTCAACAAAGTGGCCGAACTGCAGTATGGCAAGCTGCCCGCGCTAGAAAAAACCCTCAAAGAAGTGCAAGCCAAAGAAGCCTTGCCGGGCGAAAAACCGGTTCATCGCCTCTTGCGCACGCAAGTTGGCGCCGAAGAAATTGCCGAAATTGTCTCGCGCGCCACGGGTATCCCGGTGTCAAAAATGATGCAAGGGGAACGCGAGAAGCTGCTTCAAATGGAAGACAAATTGCACCAACGTGTGGTGGGTCAAGATGTCGCGATATCTGCCGTCGCCAATGCGATTCGTCGCTCTCGCTCGGGCCTGTCTGACCCTAACCGTCCCACCGGCTCGTTCTTGTTCTTGGGCCCCACCGGTGTGGGTAAAACGGAGCTTTGCAAAGCGCTGGCTGGCTTTTTGTTTGACAGCGAAGACCACATGATCCGTGTCGACATGAGCGAGTTCATGGAGAAGCACTCAGTGGCCCGCCTGATTGGCGCGCCTCCGGGCTATGTAGGGTACGAAGAGGGCGGGTACTTGACCGAAGCGGTGCGCCGCAAGCCCTACAGCGTGCTGTTGTTGGATGAAATCGAAAAGGCCCATCCCGATGTGTTCAATATCTTGTTGCAGGTGCTCGACGATGGTCGACTGACGGATGGCCAGGGCCGCACGGTGGACTTTAAAAACACCGTGATCGTGATGACCTCTAACTTGGGCTCTCGCATGATTCAGTCCATGGTGGGGCAGCCGGATGAAGATGTCAAAGAAGCTGTTTGGGACGAACTGAAAGCACATTTCCGCCCCGAGTTTTTGAACCGGATCGACGAAACTGTGGTTTTCCATGGCTTGGATGCCGAACACATTGCATCCATTGCATCGATTCAGCTCCAAGTGTTGCGTGATCGCCTGCTGCGCATGGATTTGAACTTGGATGTCACGCCCGGCGCATTGGCTGAATTGGCGAAGGTCGGGTTTGATCCCATCTTTGGCGCGCGTCCGCTGAAACGGGCCATACAGCAACGCCTCGAAAACCCTTTGTCGCGCTTGTTGCTGGAAGGGCGTTTTCCACCCAAATGTCATATCCAAGTGTCCGTGGATCCTGTTCGCAATCCTGGTCAATTTGAATTCAAGGTGGTGGAAGCCGTCGCCTAATTTGGGTGCATCGCATCTGGGGGCCTTGTGCCCCCTTTTTTTTCAACGCTAAACTGCCGAGCGAGCAGCTGAGGCGATGGTGTTCACGTTCAGAACGGGCAAGCCTCAGCGCCAGAAGAATGTGACGCTGTATGCAGATGGGTTCAACAAGTGTGACGACGCCTTGGCGCGACGATGCCAAGGTCATGGGGCTGGTGGGCATGGCGCATGCCAGCTCGCATTTTTCTCACCTGTTGCTGCCTTTGATGTTTCCTGTCTTCATGCAGGATTTTGGCTGGAGCTTTTCAGAGCTGGGCATGCTCAGCTCGTTGTTCTTTGTGGTGTCTGGGGCAGGGCAGGCTTGTGCGGGGTTTGTCGTGGACCGCGTGGGTGCAAGGCCCGTGCTGTATGCCTCGCAACTCTTGTTCATGCTGGCCTGTGTTTTGGCTTATTCGGCCAACAGCTACGGCGCCTTGATGTGGGTGGCGGTCTTGGCAGGTTTGGGCAATGCACCATTTCACCCTGTTGACTTCACTATTTTGAATCAGCGCGTCTCTTCGCCTAGGTTGGGCTATGCCTTCAGCGTGCATGGCTTAACGGGCAATCTGGGCTGGGCCGTGGCCCCGGTGTTTTTCACGGTGAGCACCGCGCTGTGGGGTTGGCGCCATGCTTTTCTGGCGGCGGCTGTAGTTTACGCATGCGTGCTGTCGGTGTTGGTTTGGAACCGGCACCATTTGCTGACCACGCCCACCCCGCGCGGTGCCAGCAACGCACCGGTCTCAGGTGACTTTGCCTTCATGCGGTTGCCTGTGGTGTGGTGGTGTTTTGGGTTTTTCTTGCTGTCCACGGTGACTTTGGCTGTGGTGCAAAACTTCTCGGTACCCATATTGAAAGCCTTGCACGGGGTCAGCCTAGAGGTGGCTTCAATGACCTTGACGGCTTACATGCTGCTGGGTGCCGTGGGGATGCTGGTTGGAGGATTTGTGGCCGCCAAATTTGCCGCAATGAGCGACCGCATTGTGGCCATGTGCATGGCTGGGGCGGCTGTATTGATGGCGGTTTCTGCCAGTGGGGTCTTTGGGCACATGGGCACATTGTGGGTCTTGGCCATGACGGGTTTTGCGGTGGGCATTGGCGGTCCCAGTCGCGATTTGATGATCAAAAAAGCCACACCCCAAGGTGCCACGGGACGGGTTTATGGCTTGGTTTATTCGGGCTTGGACATCGGCTTTGCTTTGTCACCGCTGCTGTTTGGGGTCATGATGGACAAGGGCTGGTACAGCGCGACATTGCTGGGTGCCGCCATGGTGCTCTTGCTGAGTGTGGTGGCTGCGTTAGGGGTCGGGCAGCGCACGGTGGTCAGGGCCTGATGGGCTGAACCGGGCATGGCGAACACCGGTGACACCCGCGCTCAAGTCGTGTGTGCAAAATAAGACCATGACGAGAAAAATTGCTGGCCACCTGTTGGTTGAATGCCTGTTGGCTCAAGGCGTGACGCATGCGTTTGGCGTGCCCGGTGAAAGTTATTTGGCCGTGTTGGACGGGTTTCACCTGCACCAGGACGCCATTCAATTTGTCACCTGCCGACAAGAGGGCGGGGCGGCTTTCATGGCCGAAGCCCAAGGAAAACTCACGGGTCGGCCGGGCATTTGCTTTGTCACCCGTGCCCCTGGCGCGACCAACGCCTCTATTGGGGTGCACACGGCTTTTCAAGACTCCACACCCATGGTGTTGTTTGTGGGCGATGTGGCCAGTGACACCCGCGACCGTGAGGCTTTTCAGGAGCTGGATTACACCCACTTTTTTGGCCCATCGACCAAAGGCATGGCCAAGCGTGTGGAGCGTGTGGACGATGCCGAACGACTGCCGGAATACGTCGCGCGTGCATTTGCTACGGCCATGAATGGGCGTCCCGGTCCTGTGGTGTTGGTGCTGCCAGAAGACATGTTGACGCGGCCCATCAAGACGGCGCACGCTTTGCCCCGAGTTGAACCTGTGCAGGCTTGGAGCGATCCAGGGTCGTTGCGGCAACTGAGAGACATGTTGCTGGCCGCACGGCAGCCGCTGGTCATTTGTGGGGGCGGGGGGTGGACCGTGCAATCGGCCCAAGCCTTGCAGCGCTTTGCAGAAAACTGGCAATTGCCAGTGGCCAACGCCTTCCGATTTCAGGACACCTTTGACAACCATCATTCCCAATATGCGGGTGATGTTGGCATTGGCATCAACCCCGCTTTGGCGCAGTGCGTTAAAGAAGCCGATTTGGTGCTGGCCCTCGGGCCGCGCTTGGGCGAAATGACCACAGGTGGCTACACCTTGCTCCAAGCGCCACGACCCGTTCAAAAGCTCGTGCACATTCACAGCAGTCCCGAAGAACTGAACCGGGTTTACCAAGCAGACTTGGCTATTTTGGCGACCATGAATGCCGCTGCGCGTAGCCTAGAAGTGTTGACCGCGCCCAATGATTTGCCTTGGGGAACTTGGACGCGGCGCGTGCACCAAGCCTATCTGGACAACTTAGAGCCGCAAGCCTTGCCGGGCGCAGTGGACATGCCGGCATTGGTGGCGACGTTACAAAAACATTTGCCTGTCGATGCGGTGTTGACCAATGGCGCAGGTAATTTTGCGAGTTGGATTCACCGCTTTTTCAAGCACCATGGATGGGTCAAGGGCCACAAGACACAATTGGCTCCGACTGCAGGGGCCATGGGCTACGGGGTGCCAGCGGGCATTGCCGCCAATGTGTTGACGGGTCGCGTGTCGTTCACGATTGCGGGTGATGGTGATTTTTTGATGAACGGTCAAGAGTTGGCAACCGCCGTTCAGCACGGGGCAAAAAGCATCATCTTGGTTCTGAACAACGGCATGTACGGCACCATTCGAATGCACCAAGAGCGCGAATACCCCAACCATGTCACAGGCTCACAACTGAGCAACCCCGATTTTGTGGGCTTGGCCCAAGCCTACGGTTATGTGGGTGTGCGTCTGCACACCACCGATGAGTTTGAAGCCATATTGCTTGCGGCATTGGCCAGGCCGCAGGGCACACTGATCGAAGTGGTGCTGGACCCCGAGGTGATCACAACCCGCGGCACCTTGTCCGCCATCACCCAAGCCGCTCTTGCAAAACGCGCCGATTGATCGGCTGCGCCGCCCTGCTTGGTTTCGAAATAGACAGGCAACAAAAAACCCGCCGAGGCGGGTTTTTTGTTGGATGCTTGACGCTCAATTACTTGAGGTGCTTGCCAATCAGGCCAGCCATTTCAAACATGGTGACTTGGGCTTTGCCAAAAACAGCTTTGAGTTTGTCGTCGGCATTGATGGCACGGCGGTTCACGCTGTCTTGCAGGTTGTGTTTCTTGATGTAAACCCACATCTTGCTGACCACTTCGGTGCGTGGCAGGGGTGTTGCACCCACAACAGCAGCCAAAGCAGCGCTAGGTGTCAAGGCTTTCATGAAAGCGGGGTTAGGTGTGCGCTTCTTGGCAGGTGCTGCCTTTTTCGCAGGAGCTTTAGCCGCTACTTTTTTAGCGGGTGCTGCAGCTTTTTTAGCAGGAGCAGCTTTCTTAGCCGGAGCTGCTTTTTTAGCGGGAGCAGCTTTGGTTGCCGGGGTTTTTTTCGCAGTTGCCATGGTGAAAATTCCTTTGATCGGAAGTTGGTTCAACGCTGATGAACAGTTTGTTTTCAGCTAAACGCATGCTACTGGAGAAACAGTCACTTTCCAAGCGCAAACCGCATTTTTCTATAGGGGTTGTTGCTGATATTTGTATCGGTGATGATTTTTTCTTGACCTGAGCCTGCCTGTGCACCTTATCCGTGCGCATTTGCGCGTATGCGCTGTGTAAGTCGCATCCACTCCACTTGCTTTTTTCGTCCATTTTTTTTCAGGATGTTGGCCATGATTTCTTCCGCTTCAATCTCGACATGTGATTTGTGCGATGCCCATAAATCAGACGATTCGGGCAAATTTCGCGTGATGCCTCCGGTCTTCAAAGACTATGGAGGCCTGACGCGGTTTTATGGTCAAGTACTCACCGTCAAGTGCTTTGAAGACAACAGCCACGTTAAGTTGGCGGTGGAGTCAGAAGGAATGGGGCGTGTCTTGGTGGTGGATGGCGCAGGCTCGTTGAGCCGTGCTTTGTTGGGCGGTAACTTGGCGGCCTCAGCAGCGCGACAGGGTTGGGCAGGTGTAGTGGTTTACGGTTGTGTGAGAGATCTGGCCGAACTCTCTGCATTGCCGCTGGGCATTCGTGCTTTGGCATTGAACCCCATGCCGACCGTTCGTGCCGATCAAGGGCAAACCGGCGTCGCTGTTCAGGTGCTGGGTGTGCGTGTGCATTCGGGTGATTGGCTGTATGCCGATGACGATGGCATGGTGGTGAGTGCTGTTCCGCAGCATATTTCATGAAATGTTTTTCCGTTTCACAATTTGAAATATCCGTCTGCTGCGGTGCCGCAAAATTTCTCAATATGGAAAAACAAAAATCATATTGCGAAATAAGATTCATAAGACATTGATTTTAAATGAATAAAAATATGTCTTGTATAAGACATAAGATAGAAATTTACTCTTGTATAAGAGTTAAGATGGTGTCACCGACGAAGCAGAATTCGCTGCCCACATCGCCCGATTTCAACTTGACTTCAGGAGTCTCACCATGCCAGCCAACATCACTCAACAACTGAGCCGCGAACAGCAAATTGCCGCCCTCGAAAAAGACTGGGCGACCAACCCACGCTGGAAAGGCGTGAAGCGCGGCTACTCT
>JBJOIR010000051.1:0-15191 GCA_046047055.1 Pseudomonadota bacterium
GCCCTCCCCCCCGTTTGGGAGGTTTTCTGGGCAGACGAATACGCCACACAGGCTTTTGCCACGCAACTGGCCATGTCATTGGCAACGTGGGTGGGCGGGCGCGATGCCAGCATCGAACTGCGAGGCCAATTGGGTGCGGGCAAAACCACCTTGGTGCGCCACTTGCTGCGGGCTGCCGGGGTACAGGGTCGCATCAAAAGCCCCACCTACGCCGTGGTCGAACCGCACCAAGCCGTCACCGAATCGGGGTTCTGGCCCGTTTGGCATTTTGATTTTTACCGCTTCAACGATCCGCAAGAATGGGAAGACGCAGGCTTTCGAGACATCTTTGCAGGGCCTGGCCTGAAGCTCATGGAGTGGCCCGACAAAGTCGCGGGGCAACTGCCGCCACCTGACTGGGTGATCACGCTGGAAGCCATTGACGAAGACCAGCGCCGTGTGCAAATCCATGCCCCGACAGCCAGAGGCCAAGCCTGGCTACGAGCGCACATGAAAGGCGCAGCCCATGGCGCTTGACCGCCGCCGCTTGCTCAAAACAGGCTTGCTGGTGCTCAGCTTGGGGGCCACACAGCTGGCACGCGGTGCCAGCATGTTGGCCGTGCGCATTTGGCCGGCATCGGATTACAGCCGGGTCACGCTCGAATCAGACACGCCGCTCAAAACCACGCAAACCTTGGTCGATTCTCCGCCACGCTTGGCCGTCGACATTGAAGGCATGGCACTGAATGCCGCGTTGCGCGAACTGGTCGGCAAGGTGCAAGCATCTGACCCCAACATCGCAGGCATTCGCGTGGGCCAGTTCAACCCCAACACCGTGCGATTGGTGATCGACCTGAAGCGCCCCATTGCCCCGCAAGTGTTCACACTGCAACCGGTGGCGGCTTATGCCCACCGTTTGGTGCTCGATCTTTACCCGGCGCAAGCGTTGGATCCCTTGGAGCAACTCATTCAAGAGCGGTCAGGCAGCAAATCCGCCGCGCAGGCAAGTGCGCCAGCCAAAGGCACGGGTAACGACCCCTTGGGCGATTTGATTGCCCAACAAGGCCAACCCGCTGCCAAGCCGCCCGCACCGATGACCCGCAAGCAAGACATGGCGCCGCCCGCCTCTGCTTCGGTGGACTCGCCCAACCACCCGCCCCGCGCCTCGGCCCAGGCGAGCACCGATCGTTTGATCGTGATTGCGCTCGACCCCGGCCATGGGGGCGAGGACCCCGGTGCTGTGGGCCCCGGTGGCACGCGCGAAAAAGATGTGGTGCTGAAGATCGCCAAAATGTTGCGCGACCAAATCAACACCAGCAGTGTGAATGGCAACCCGATGCGCGCCTTCATGACGCGCGATGCCGATTTTTTTGTGCCACTGCATGTGCGGGTACAAAAAGCCCGACGGGTGCAGGCCGACTTGTTTGTCAGCATCCATGCCGATGCCTTTTTCACACCCCAAGCCAGTGGCGCCAGCGTGTTCGCGCTCAGTCATGGCGCTGCCTCCAGCAGCGCCGCCCGCTGGATGGCGCAAAAAGAAAACAAGGCCGACTTGATTGGTGGCATCAACTTGGGTGCGCAAGATGCGCAGGTGCAACGCGCGATGTTGGAGATGAGCACCGAAGCCCAAATCAAGGACAGTCTGAATTTGGGCAGCAGTTTGTTGCGCGAGATGGGCAGCGTGGGCCGACTGCACAAACCCCGGGTTGAGCAAGCAGGGTTTGCGGTGCTCAAAGCACCTGACATCCCCAGTGTTTTGGTGGAAACTGCTTTCATCAGCAACCCCGCAGAAGAAGAAAAACTGCGCAGCGAGGCCTACCAACAAAAAATGACCGACGCCCTGATGCGCGGCATCCTGAATTATTTTTCGCGCAACCCGCCCCTGGCGCGCAATCGCAGCATCTGAGCGCCCACTCGGCGCGCCTTTTTCAGCGCTCCTGTTGCCCTCACCGTGTTGTGCCCTCTTCAATCCATCAGATCGGCCACAAAGCAAAACGCCTGCTCGGACCAGCCGAGCAGGCGTTGAATGCTTGCAGTGAATGAAGGCCTTGGCTGATCAGCCAAAACCCCATTCCCCGTTTTAGGCCTTGGCCTTGTTGTAGTTGGTCACGCCGTCCAAAATTTCTTTGTGGGCCGACTCTTTGCCTTCCCAGCCCAGCACCTTGACCCATTTGCCTTTTTCCAAGTCTTTGTAGTGTTCAAAGAAGTGGGCAATGGCGTTGCGGCGCATGGCGTTCACATCGTCAATGTCTTTCCAGTGGTCGTACATGGGCAAGATTTTGGTGGTGGGCACGGCAATCACTTTGCCATCCACGCCGGCTTCGTCTTCCATCATCAAGATACCCAAGGCACGGCAAGGCACCACCACACCGGGGTGCAAGGCATAAGGGGTGATCACCAACACATCGACCGGGTCGCCATCACCCGACAGGGTTTGGGGCACATAACCGTAGTTGGTGGGGTAGTGCATGGCGGTGGTCATGAAGCGGTCCACAAACAGCGCGCCAGTTTCCTTGTCCACTTCGTACTTGATCGGATCCGCATTCATCGGAATTTCGATGATGACGTTGAAGGTTTCGGGCAGATTTTTGCCGGGGGTGACGTTGTCGAGGGACATCTTTCAGGTCTCTTTGTGAAAAGTTGATAAAAGCGGAATCACTAGGGATTAACCCCGATTTTACTTTCACAGGGCTTGCGCAAACCCCAAAACGACCTCTTTAATGCCTTGTTGGCCAATCGTTCTCTGGTTTCAGTGACGAGGAAGCAACGCCCTGGAGGTGCCTCCCGAGCGTGGCCCCTCAGATCAGCGACAACCATCAAGGAGAGAATAATGGCAGGAAATTCAGCGCTCATACTGGCGCTCGTATGTGGCTTGATTGCCGTGGCCTACGGCATTTGGGCACGAGGGTGGATCCTTTCCCAAGATGCCGGCAATGCCCGGATGCAAGAAATTGCGGCCGCTATTCAAGCAGGTGCCGCCGCTTACCTGGCTCGACAATACAAAACCATCGCCATCGTGGGCGTGGTGTTGGCCATTTTGATGGGGCTCTTTTTGGACGGTGTCACCGCCATCGGCTTTGTCATTGGGGCGGTTTTGTCGGGTGCTTGTGGCTTCATCGGCATGAACGTGTCGGTCAAAGCCAACGTGCGCACGGCACAGGCCGCCACCCACGGCATTGGCCCTGCACTGGACGTGGCCTTCAGAGGCGGCGCCATCACCGGCATGCTGGTCGTTGGACTGGGCTTGTTGGGCGTCACCGGCTTTTATTGGTTTTTGGTGGGCAACGGCAACCTGACCCCCGACAAGAACCTGGCCCATTTGCTCAACCCGCTGATCGGCTTTGCCTTTGGCTCCTCGCTGATCTCGATTTTTGCGCGTTTGGGCGGGGGCATCTTCACCAAAGGCGCCGATGTGGGTGCCGACCTGGTTGGCAAAGTTGAAGCCGGCATCCCCGAAGATGACCCGCGCAACCCCGCCGTGATCGCCGACAACGTGGGCGACAACGTGGGCGACTGCGCTGGCATGGCTGCTGACTTGTTTGAGACCTATGCCGTGACCCTGATCGCCACCATGGTGTTGGGCGCCTTGCTGGTGTCGGCCGCTCCCGGTCAAGCGGTGCTGTACCCACTGGCCTTGGGCGGCGTGTCGATCATTGCCTCCATCGTGGGCTGCTTCTTTGTGAAAGCCTCGCCGGGCATGACCAACGTGATGCCCGCGCTCTACAAAGGCTTGGCCATCGCCGGGGCACTTTCGCTGGTGGCGTTTTTCTTCGTCACCACTTGGCTGATGCCCGACAACGCCTTGGGTGGCACCGGCGCACAAATGAAGCTGTTTGGCGCTTGTGCCGTCGGCTTGGTGCTGACGGCTGCGTTGGTTTGGATCACTGAGTTCTACACCGGCACGCAATACGCGCCCGTGCAACACATCGCGCAAGCCTCCACAACGGGGCACGGCACCAACATCATCGCCGGTTTGGGGGTGTCTATGCGCTCCACCGCTTGGCCTGTGATGTTTGTCTGCTTGGCCATTTGGACCGCCTACGCATTGGCTGGTCTGTACGGCATTGCCGTGGCTGCCATGTCCATGTTGAGCATGGCCGGCATTGTGGTGGCCTTGGATGCTTATGGCCCCATCACCGACAACGCGGGCGGCATCGCCGAAATGGCCGAACTGCCCAGCAGCGTGCGGGACATCACCGACCCTCTGGACGCCGTGGGCAACACCACCAAGGCCGTGACCAAAGGCTATGCCATCGGTTCCGCTGGCTTGGCTTCGCTGGTGCTGTTTGCCGACTACACGCACAAACTCGAGGCCTACGGCAAAGCCATCAGCTTTGATTTGTCCGACCCCTTGGTCATCATTGGCCTCTTCATTGGCGGCTTGATCCCTTACTTGTTCGGGGCCATGGCCATGGAAGCTGTGGGCCGTGCCGCTGGCAGTGTGGTGGTGGAAGTGCGCCGCCAGTTCAAAGAGATCCCGGGCATCATGGCCGGCACTGCCAAGCCCGAATACGGCAAAGCCGTGGACATGCTGACCAGTGCGGCCATCAAGGAAATGGTCATCCCCAGCCTGTTGCCGGTGGTGGTGCCGGTGTTGGTCGGTTTGATCTTGGGCCCCAAGGCGCTGGGCGGATTGTTGATGGGCACCATCATCACCGGCTTGTTTGTCGCCATCTCGATGTGTACCGGTGGCGGGGCATGGGACAACGCCAAGAAATACATCGAAGATGGGCACCACGGCGGCAAAGGCTCTGAAGCCCACAAGGCTGCAGTGACGGGCGATACCGTCGGTGACCCCTACAAAGACACCGCGGGCCCAGCCATCAACCCCTTGATCAAGATCATCAACATTGTGGCGCTCTTGATCGTCCCGTTGGTCATGAAGTTCCACGGCTGAAGCCATCAGCACCCTTGAAAGGCCCGCCTTGGCGGGCCTTTTTCATGGGCGAACAGAAGTCATGAGATGTCCCGTGGGTGATTTTCAAAAAATCATTCCGCATCAAAATGTGCGCATGCTTTTCAATTTCATCGCCAACGAATCCACGCCCGCCCTGGCAGGGCAAACCCTGGAAGTCATCGACCCCTCCGATGGATTGGTGTTTGAGCACATACAGCGCAGCCAAGCCGCTGACATTGACCAGGCCGTGCAAGCAGCGCGTGCGGCCTTCAATGGCCCTTGGGGAAAACTGAGCGCGTTGGAGCGCGGTCGCTTGTTGATGCGCCTGTCGCAAAAAATCCTGGACCATGCTGCCGAGTTGACCGCATTGGAACAACGCGATTGCGGCAAGCCCACCAAGCAAGCCGCCGCCGACACCCTGGCGCTGGCTCGGTATTTTGAGTTTTATGCGGGCTCTTGCGACAAACTGCATGGCGAAACTTTGCCCTACCAAAACGGCTACAGCGTGCTGACATGGCGCGAACCGCATGGCGTTACGGGGCATGTGATTCCTTGGAATTACCCCATGCAAATCTTTGGCCGCAGCGTGGGTGGTGCATTGGCTGCAGGCAACGCGTGTGTGGTCAAACCTGCTGAAGACGCCTGCATGAGTTTGATTCGGGTGGCTCAATTGGCGGCCGAGGTTGGCTTTCCAGCCGGCGCCATCAACATCGTCACCGGCTATGGCCATGAAGTGGGCGATGCGCTGGCCAGACACCCGGGCATTGACCACATCAGTTTCACCGGCAGCCCCAGTGTGGGCACATTGATTCAGCAAGTCGCCGCAGAAAGGCACTGCCCTGTCACCCTCGAATTGGGCGGCAAAAGCCCTCAAATCGTTTTTGCAGACGCCGACTTGGACGCGGTGGTGCCGGTGGTGATCAATGCCATCGTTCAAAACTCAGGGCAAACCTGCAGTGCAGGCTCGCGAGTGTTGATTGAACAACCCATTTATGAGCCGCTGTTGAAACGCTTGGGCGAAGCTTTTGCCCGCCTGCAAGTGGGCTCAGCTGCCATGAATTTGGACTTGGGGCCGCTGATTCGCGCCAGTCAATTGGCGCGGGTGAATGGCTTTTTGGCGCAAGCCAAAGCCGATGGCATTGCCACCGTGGCTCAGGGTCAAATTGCGCCGGGCGTACCCCACGGTGGCTTTTACCAAGCGCCCACGTTGCTGCGCGATGTGCCGGTCATGCACCGATTGGCCCAAGAAGAAGTATTTGGGCCGGTGCTCTCGGCCATGAGTTTCCAAGACGAAGACCATGCCGTTGAGTTGGCCAATGCCACTGCCTTTGGCTTGGTTGCTGGCATCTGGACCCGCGAGGGTGGTCGTCAATTCCGCATGGCCAAGCGGGTCCGCAGTGGTCAGGTCTTCATCAACAACTACGGTGCGGGCGGCGGCGTGGAGTTGCCATTTGGTGGGGTCAAGTCTTCAGGCTATGGCCGGGAGAAAGGTTTTGAAGCCCTGCTGGGCTTCACCACACTCAAAACGGTGGCCATTCAGCACGGTTAAGTTCGCCCCCGGCCCACCCCTGCCCATTCGCTGGGGCACAATCAAGCCATGTCTGAACGCGTCATTCCGCTGGTTGACCAGCGCCACCCCAGTTTGCCGTTGCCCCGCGTGGTGGCAGGCCCAGCACTGCCCGAGTTGCCGCTGGATGCGCTGCGACGCCCGCTCACCGATTTGCGCATCAGCGTCACCGACCGTTGCAACTTTCGGTGCAGCTATTGCATGCCCAAAGAAGTCTTCGACAAAGACTACGCCTATTTGCCGCACCACCATTTGCTGAGCTTTGAGGAAATCACCCGCATTGCAGGCGTGTTTGTTGAGCGCGGTGTGCGCAAAATCCGCCTCACCGGTGGCGAACCCTTGCTGCGCAAAAATATCGAGATCTTGATCGAACAACTGGCCGCGCTGCGCACGCCCGACGGCCATCCGCTCGATTTGACACTGACCACCAACGGCTCATTGCTGGCACGGAAAGCGCAAAGCCTGAAAGACGCAGGCCTGCAACGTGTCACCGTCAGTTTGGACGGCCTCGACGATCCGGTGTTTCGGCGCATGAACGATGTCGACTTTCCGGTGGCCGACGTGCTGGCCGGCATTGAAGCCGCACAAGCGGCTGGCTTGGGGCCCATCAAAGTGAACATGGTGGTCAAGCGTGGCACCAATGAACAAGAAATCTTGCCCATGGCCCGGCACTTCCGCGGCACGGGCATAGTGCTGCGCTTCATTGAATACATGGACGTTGGCGCCACCAACGGCTGGTGCATGGACGAAGTGTTGCCCAGCGCCGAGGTCATCCGCTTGCTCAACGCCGAGTTACCGCTGGTGCAACTCGACCCGGCTGCGCCTGGCGAAACCGCCGAGCGCTGGGGCTACGCCAATGCCCAAGGCGAGTACGACCCTGCATTGGGCGAGGTGGGTGTCATCAGCAGCGTGACGCAGGCTTTTTGCGGCGATTGCAACCGCGCACGTTTGTCCACCGAAGGTCGTTTGTACCTGTGCCTGTTTGCCAGCCAAGGCTACGACCTGCGTCAGTTGCTGCGCGATCCTGCCCAAACCAATGACCAGTTGGCCGCCACGGTCGATGCCATTTGGCGCGGCCGAACCGACCAATATTCGCGCCTGCGCAGCCTGCAAGGACCTGACACTGCCAGCGGCCCCGGCAAGCGGGTCGAGATGAGTTACATCGGAGGCTGATACCCATGTCAGAGCACACCACACCGGCCATCACGGCACTGATCTTGGCTGGCGGGCGAGGCACGCGCATGGGCGGTACAGACAAAGGCCTGCAAAATTTTCGTGGTCTGCCGCTCGCTTTGCACACCCTGATGCGCTTGCAATTACAAAGCTTGGCGCCCCAAGAAGTTCTCATCAATGCCAACCGGAACCTGTCGGCATACGAGTCGTTGGGGGTACCCGTATGGCCCGACAGCATCGACGGTTTTGCCGGGCCCTTGGCCGGGTTCTTGACGGGTTTAGAGCGTTGCGAAACGCCTTGGCTGTTGACCGTGCCATGCGACACGCCCTTGTTTCCGCTCGATTTGGTGGAACGGCTGTTTAAGGCCATGGCCGACGACAACGCCGAAATGGCCATGGCCGCTGCACCTGAAGCGGACGGCACCGTGCGGCCTCAACCGGTGTTTTGCCTGCTCCAAGTTGATCTGCTCGAGAGCCTGGTGAAATTCACTCAAGGCGGCGGACGAAAAATTGACGCTTGGACCGGTCAACACCGTTGTGCCCTCGTACCCTTTGATTTGCCCGAGGACAGTGCCATGGCGTTCTCCAACGCCAATACACTGGCCGAGCTTCAGCAACTCGAATCGCTCTGAATCGACATGCCGCCCTCTACACAAGCCTCACAAGCTGCTCAGGCTACGCCATCTTCGTCCCCCTTGACTGCAGCGTCTGCAACAGCCCTCAACCCGCTGGCTCTCAGCCTGAACGAAATTGCCGAACGCTTGCAGGGCTATGACCCGCAGGCCTTGTCTGCCCAGCATGTGAATGCATTTTTGGCACAGTTGGTGCAGCCAGTGCAAGAGCAAGAATCTGTGCCCCTTATGCAAGCGCATGGACGGATCTTGGCGCAAGACATCATTTCGCCCATCAGCGTACCGCCGCATGACAACTCGGCCATGGATGGCTATGCCTTGCGCGGTGCCGATTTGCTGCCGCATGCCGCCACGCCATTGCGCGTGGTGGGCACCGCCTTTGCTGGCAAAGCCTGGCAAGGCGAGGTGCATGCCGGTGAATGTGTGCGCATCATGACCGGCGCCATCATGCCGTCCGGACTGGACACCGTGGCCCCACAAGAGTTGGTGAAGGCCGAGGGCGATGGGGTGCAAATTCCTGCTGGGTTGCTGCAAGCGGGCGATAACCGCCGCCTGCTCGGCGAAGACCTGATGGCGGGGCAGCCCGCACTGCGTGCGGGCACGCGCCTGAGCCCCGCCGCCTGTGGGCTGCTGGCGAGCTTAGGGCTGCCCAGCGTGTCGGTCTGGCGCAGACCCAAAGTGGCTTATTTCTCCACGGGCGATGAAATTTTGAGCTTGGGTGAATCGCCACGCGAAGGTGCGGTTTACGACAGCAACCGCTTCACCGTGGCCGGCCTGTTGCAGTCTTTGGGCTGCGAGTGGATCGACATGGGCGTGGTGCGAGACGAGCCCGCCGCTTTAGAACAGGCCTTCATGAGCGCCGCTGCGCAAGCCGATGCCATCATCACCAGCGGCGGTGTCAGCGTGGGTGAAGCCGACCACACCAAAGCCATGATGAAACAACTGGGCGATGTGGCCTTTTGGCGCATTGCCATGCGACCTGGCAGACCCATGGCAGTGGGCCGCATCAGCCAAGGCAACCGCCATGCCGTGCTGTTTGGTCTGCCCGGCAATCCGGTCGCTGTGATGGTGACTTTTGCTGCTTTTGTGCGTCCGGCTTTGCAACGCCTGATGGGTTGGCAGGCCCCGCCTCTGCCCTTGCTCAAAGCCAAAAGCACCGAGGCCTTGCGCAAAAAACCCGGCCGCACCGAATACCAACGCGGCATCGTCAGCACCAACGCAGCGGGAGAATTGCAAGTCAGCATCACTGGCAACCAAGGCTCTGGCGTATTGAGCTCGATGGTGCACGCCAACGGCCTGATTGTGTTGCACCACACACAGGGCAATGTGGCCGTGGGCGATGCGGTCGATGTGATGATGTTCGACGGGCACCTCTGATTCCGAACACAAAAAAGGGCTGCAAATGCAGCCCTTTTTTATTGCGTGAAACCAACTCAGTGAGAGGCCGAGTGCCCTGCCGCAGCAGGCTCGTCCAAGGCCACCGTTTTGTTCGGGCCGGGCACGGCTTTACGCGCCAACAACGAGTACATCGTGGGCACCACAAAGATGGCCAGCAAGGTCCCCAAGCTCATGCCGCCCACAATCACCCAACCAATTTGCGTGCGGCTTTCAGCGCCTGCACCGGTGGCCAAAGCCAGTGGCACAGCGCCCAACACCATGGCGCCCGTGGTCATCAAAATCGGACGCAAGCGTTGGCCGCAAGCCTTGATCAAGGCCTCTTGTGTGGCCAAACCTTGCTCACGCAGTTGGTTGGTGAATTCCACAATCAAAATGCCGTGCTTGGTGATCAGCCCGACCAGCGTGATCAGACCAATTTGAGAGTACACGTTCAGCGAACCTCCCGTGTACTTGAGGGCCAGCAGTGCCCCAATCATGGACAAGGGCACCGACAACATGATGACAAAGGGGTCGATGAAACTCTCGAACTGGGCCGACAACACCAAAAAGATGAAGAACAGCGCCAGCACAAACACGATGACCAAGGCCCCTTGTGAGTTTTTAAATTCACGCGAAGTGCCGTTCAACTCGGTGGTGTAACCCGGCTTCAAGAGCTTGGCGGAGGTCTCGTCCATGAACTTGATGGCTTCGCCCAGAGAGTAATCGGGGGCCAAGTTGGCGGTGATCGAGACCGATCGACGCTGACCAAAGTGGTTCAACTCTCGCGGCGAGACACTTTCGCGCACCTTCACCAAACTCGACAACGGGATCATGGTGTCGTTGCGACCACGCACCTGAATCACATCAATGTCATCCGGCGTGTTGCGGCTGGCTGTGGGGGTTTGCACAATCACGTCGTATTGCTCGGCATCGCGCTTGTAGCGCGTGACCACTCGCCCACCCAACATGGTTTCGATGGTTCTCGCCACCACGTCAATGCTGACACCCAGTTCGGCGGCCTTGACACGGTCCACCTCGACACGCAACTCGGGCTTGTTCAAACGCAAGTCGACATCGGGCGACAAAATGCCGGGGTTTTTGGCAATCTCATCCATCATCTGACGCGCCAGCGTGTTCAGATTTTGGTAGCTGTCCGAAGTCTGAATCACAAAGTTCAAGGGCCGCTCACGGAAGCCCTGGCCCAACGACGGAGGCGTGATCGGGAAGGCGTTGACACCCGGCAAGCCATTGAACTTGGCGCCCATTTCACGGGCAATTTCGAGTGTGGTGCGCTTGCGCTCGTCCCAGTCCACCGCGCGGTAAACCACCGAACCTTGGCCTACAGTGGGGTTGCCCATGTTGGCAAAGATGCGGTCGAATTCGGGGTATGACTGTCCAATTTTTTCCAGCGAGCGGGCGTAGCGGTCGGTGTACTCGAGGGTCGAGCCATCAGGGGCGTTGACTGTCGCCAAGATGGTGCCGCGGTCTTCTAAGGGCGCCAACTCTTGCTTCATGGTGGGGTAAATCATGGCAATGCCGACACCCGAACCGATCATTACCAACACCACCACCCAGCGCGCTCGGGTCAAGATGAAGCGCAACAACGATTCATAGCCGTTCGACAAAGCCGTGAGCCATCGCTCCATGCTGCGGTCAAACCAACCCGGGTTGGGGTTGTGGCGCAACAGCTTGGAGCTGAGCATGGGCGACAAGGTGAGGGCCACAAAACCTGAAACCACCACCGCACCAGCCAGCGCCAGCGCGAACTCGCCAAACAATTTGCCAGTGCGTCCAGGCGTGAACGCCAAGGGCGCAAAAACCGCCGCCAAGGTCATGGTCATGGCCACCACGGCAAAGCTGATCTCGTGCACGCCTTTGATGGCGGCAGAAAACGGATCCAGACCTTCTTCAATGTGCCGATAAATGTTTTCCAGCACCACAATCGCGTCGTCCACCACCAGACCAATGGCCAGCACCAGCGCCAGCAAAGTCAGGGTGTTGATGGTGAATCCGGCCAAGGCCATCATGGCAAAAGCGCCAATCAAACTGACCGGGATGGTGATGATGGGAATGATCGACGCACGGATGGTGCGCAAAAACACAAAGATCACCAAGGCCACCAAGACCACCGCTTCGACGATGGTCTGGAACACGTTCTTGATGGACTTGTCAATGAAGACCGAGTTGTCGTTGGCCACATTGATGGACATGTCGCCCGGCATGTCGGCCTTGATCCGCGGAATCATCTCGCGCACCCCCTTGGACAACTCCAGCGGGTTGGCCGTGGCCTGACGAATCACACCGGCAGAAATGGCGGGTTGGCCATTCAGGCGAACCACACTGCGGTCGCTGGCAGCATCTTCTCGGATTTGGGCCACATCGCGCAGCTTGATGGGAAAACCATTCACCGTGCGAATCACGATCTCGCCAAACTGACCAGGGCGTGTGAGGTCGGTTTGAGCCGACACACTGAACTCGCGGCTACTAGACTCAATGCGGCCAGCGGGCAACTCCAGATTGTTCCGGCGAATGGCATCTTCGACATCTTGCGGCGTGAGTTTGAAAGAGGTCAAACGGGCCGGATCCAATGACACCAACATGGCGTATTTGCGTTCGCCAAAAATACGCACATCGGCCACACCTGTCACGGTCTGCAAACGGGGCTTGACGACACGGTTCACCAAGTCGTTGATCTGCAAGGCGTTCAGGGTGTCGCTCGAAAAGGCCAACCAAATGACAGGGAACGCATCGGCCTCTACTTTGGCAATCACCGGTTCGTCAATGGCTTGTGGCAAACGGCTTCGCACACGCGATGTGCGATCTCGCACTTCGGCCGCTGCCGTGTCGGCGTCTTTTTCAAGGCGGAAACGCACAGTGATTTGCGACTGTTCGGCTCGGCTGATGGAGGTGATCACGTCCACCGCATCAATGCCCGCAATCGAGTCCTCCAGCGTCTTCGTCACCTGCGACTCGACCACTTCGGCCGATGCACCCACATAGCGTGTGGTCACCGTCACGGTAGGTTCGTCGATTTTGGGATATTCCCGAAGCGACAGGCTTTTGAAACTGACCGCGCCCACCAGCATGATCAGCATGGACATGACCACGGCCAGAACAGGCCGTCGGATGGAGACTTCAGAAAGCTGCATCTGCGCCCCTCAAGCATGGATTAGGCCCTGACAAAGCCTTGTTCGCTGGCCCTTTTGAACCGGGCGCAGCGGCAGAGGCCACGGCTGTGGGTCCACCCTTGGCTGCTGGTGCAGCGGCGCTGGGCGCTGCGGCTGGTGATGCTGCGCCTTGGGCAGGTGCCGAAGCTCCCGCTTGGGCTGGAGCAGCTGCACCTGGCGCACCCGCCGCACCGGGCTTGTTGCCCCCACCTTGCGACATGTCGACCACGCGCACCGCGGTGCCATCTTTTTGCAAGCGCTGGTGGCCCGCAGTGACAACGGTGTCACCCTCGGCCAAGCCCTCCAGAATTTCTACTTTGCCCGGTTGACGCAAACCTGTTTTCACGGCCACGCGCTCAGACACCAAGGTGTCGGGTTTGTCGCCCGCCACAACTTTGACCACAAAGGTGCGGCCGCCTTGCGGAATGATGGCCTCTTCGGGAATGATCAAGGCGTTTTCGCGCGAACCAAAAACGGCCGTCACACGGGCGAACATGCCGGGGCGCAGTTGTTGTTGGCGGTTGTCAATGCAGGCACGCACACCCACCGAGCGGCCATTGGCCTCGATCAAGGGGTCGACCGCTTGCACCACGGCCGTGAAGGGACGGCCGGGCAAGGCATCGACGCTCAGCTGTGCTTTTTGTCCGGTGCGAATCTTGGCCTGAAAACGTTCAGGCAGTCGGAAGTCGAGCAACACCGCATCCATGTCTTCGACGTTGACCATGTCCGCGCCATCTTTGAGGTAATCGCCCACGTTGACCTGCTTGAGGCCGGTGGTGCCGTCAAACGGTGCCAACACCTTCAAACGCTGCAAGGTGGCCTCGGCCAGCGCCATCTTGGCGCGCGAGACCTCGAGGGCCGCAGCACTTTCATCAGCAGAACGCTTGCTGATGAAGTTTTGGGAGACCAACTCTAGGTTGCGTTTGTGGTTGGCCTCTGCGATCGAGAGCTCGGCTTTGGCCTGCGACAACTGTGCCTGTTGAAGTTGGTCTTCAAACTGCACCATGACCTGGCCTTTGCGCACACGCTGTCCGTCGGTGAAATAAATGCTCTTGATGCGTCCGCCCACTTCGGGACGCATCATCACGCCTTGGCGTGAACGCAAACTGCCCACGGCTTGGGTTTCGTCCACCAAGGTCATGGCCTGCACTTTGGCCACTTCTACGGCTGGAGGTCTTGCCGGAGCGCCGCCCGGGGCTGCACCTGAAGCACCTGAAGCACCTGAACCAGGCGCACCGGGCGCAGCGGCTGAAGCAGCGGGTGTTGCGCCATCAGCGTTGACTGGTTTGTTTTGCCACCACCAAGCAGCACCAGAAGCACCGCAAATACCCACCAATGCCAACACGGCATATGTTTTTTTGTAAGCCATTCAGATATCTCTTAGAGGTTGTTTTGAACCATCGCCCAGAATGTAACAGCGAGAACCGATAAATCCAATGAAAAAGCCAATGGGCCTTGGCGGCGCAAGAAGCCGCCTCAACGGCCCAAAGCTTTGTCTACGCCTTGGTTGGCGAGGGCGTCTGCGCGTTCATTGCCGGGGTCGCCGTTGTGGCCTTTGACCCAGCGCCATTCAATGCGGTGTCCCGAAGAGGACACCACAGCGTCCAGTTTTTGCCACAGGTCCGCGTTTTTGACGGGTTGCTTGGCTGCAGTCCGCCAGCCACGGGCTTTCCAGCCATGAATCCACTCGGTAATACCTTTGCGTACATATTCACTGTCCAGGTAAAGCGTGACCTGGCAGGGGCGCTTCAATGCGCTCAACCCCTCAATGACGGCCGTCATCTCCATGCGGTTGTTGGTGGTGTTTAACTCACCGCCAAAAAGCTCTTGAACATGGTGGCCAGACTGAAGGCGAACCCCCCAGCCCCCCGGTCCAGGATTGCCTTTGCAGGCGCCATCGGTATAGATTTCAACGTGACTCAAGTCTGTCTTTCGGGGCCGACTCACGGCCAAGCAAAGTGTCTGACCGTGCAATGGGCGCGGTCGCTGCAGCGGGCGATCGTACCGTGCGCCAGCGACGCCCATCGATCAAGCGTCCGCCGTGCACGCGTTTGGTCGCCACCAACAAATAGACGCCGCCCAAAATCGGGCACCAGCGCTGGCCCACCGCATCCATCCAGCCCAAGCGCTGCATCCAACGCTCACTGCCCAGCGCAGGCGTCCAGCCGCCAAAGCGACTCACTTGAACTTCAAATCCCAACAAGCGCAGCCAATCTCGCAGGCGACGGTAGGCAATCAACGACGACCCCTGCCATCCCCATAAACTCATGGGGTTGAGGCCCGTGATCAAGACCTGCCCTTCAGGAATCAACACACGCTCCACCTCTCGCAAACAGGCATGCGGGTCGGCCGATCGCTCCAAGGTGTGCGGCAACACCACCAAGTCCAAACTGTCGGCC
>JBJOIR010000052.1:0-15168 GCA_046047055.1 Pseudomonadota bacterium
AGGTAGCTGGCAAAGGCGCCGATCACGGTTTGCGCCAGCATCGAGCCCCAGGCCAGACCACTCCAGTCAAAGTGCCAGGTTTCGCCCAATGCCACAGAGATCCAGGGCACGGCGATGGCGGTGGTGGCGATTTGGTAGAACAACAATTTTTCGGGGGCGATGCGGGTCAGGTTTTTGGCCCGAATGGTGACGGTGGTGAGGCCCCACAAGGCCCCAGCGGCCAAACCCAGCAAGTCACCCAAGGCACTGTTGGGTGCGTTGGCGTCTCCTGCACTCAAGCCTTCGCGCATGGCAAAGGCCACGGCCACAAAGGCGCAAGCCAGGCCCAACCATTGCATCGGGCGCAAGCGTTCTGACTTGACAAACAAGGGCACCAGCGCAGCAACCCAAAATGGCGAGGTGTAGAGAAACACCGTCAGGCGCGAAGCCGAGGTGTAGAGCAAGCCCAAATAAATGCAGGCGAACTCTGCTGCAAACAAGCTGCCTGCCAGCAGGCCCGGCCACAGGCTGCCGTCGCGTTCAAACAAGCGCACGCCCCGAATACGGCACCACACCCACAGCAGGACACAGGCGCCCATGCAACGCAGGCTGGCCTGAAACAGCGGGGCCACTTCGGACATGATGGATTTGACCAACACCTGCTGCAAACCCCAAAACATGCAGCAGGCCAACAAGGTGCCAATCGCCAGACCGTCCAGATGTTCTTTGCGTGAAGTCATGCGCGCATTGTGCCGCGACAAATCGAGCGTACTTGTCGCGTGGGTGGAGCCCGATTTCCCCCCACGGCAGGTAATATGCCGCTTCATTGAACACCGCCGACGGCAGTGAGCGGGCATGGCATGAATAAATGTGACGATGGGGTTTCTGGAAGTGGTGCTGCTGGCGGCAAGGACGCGGGCATGACTGTGGCGATGCACGCCGGCACAGAAATGGGCACACCAACTGTCACACAAGCGGCCACACAAGCGGTCAAACAAGCGGCCACACAAACAGTCACACGAACGGTCACACAAACAGTCACACCCATGGCCAAAAAATCGATCACCGAAGCAGAGGCCGATGCTCGGCGGATGGTGACGCGGCGGCATTGGCAGCGAATGGCTTTGTCGATGGCGTTGGCACCGTGGCTGGCACCCTCAGCCATGGCGCAACCCGCGGCCCGTCCCGCCTCGGCAGGTCCGCGTTGGCAGGTTGACCCGTTCAGTTTGGGCGTGGCCAGTGGTCAGCCGCAACCCGACGGCGTGGTGCTGTGGACGCGCTTGCGCATCAGCGAAGCCGATGCCGCGCTTAAAAACCAAGCGCACGCGGTGCTGTGTGAAGTTTTTGCCGATGCCGCATTGCGCCAACCTGTCCGCCAGTGGCGGGTGCAAACCGATGCCAGCCGAGGCCACAGCGTGCATGTGGTGACCACTGGCCTGCAACCTGGGCGTCCCTATTGGTACCGTTTTGTCTGCGGCAATGCCCGCAGCCCGGTGGGCCGCGCCCGCACGGCGCCGGGCCCCAACGAGCCGGTGGACCGTTTGCGCATCGCCTTGGCGTCATGCCAGCACTACGAGCAAGGGTACTTTTCGGCCCACCGTGAGATGGCCCAGCGCGATCTGGACTTGGTGCTGTTTGTGGGCGACTACATCTACGAAAGCTCGAACCCCCAATACCTGTTGCGCCCGCACCTGGGGGGCGTGCCCAAGCAGCTGGACGAATACCGCGAGCGTCATGCGCAATACAAAAGCGATGCCGATCTGCGTGCTTGCCATGCCGCACACACTTGGGTCATGACGTGGGACGACCATGAAGTGGTCAACGATTACGCCAACGATCTGGACCGCAACTACACCGATGCACAGGTGTTTTTGCGGCGCAGGGCGGCCGCCTATCAGGCCTATTTTGAGCACATGCCTTTGAGGTTGGGGCCCGATCCCGTCAACCCCAGCCAAATGCGCATTCACGACCGCATGGCTTGGGGTCGCTTGGCCGATGTGTGGACGCTGGATTGCCGCCAATACCGTGACCACCATGCCTGTCCCGATCCCAATCGGGGCGGCGGTCGTGTGGTGATGGGCTGCGATGCGCTGGCCGACCCGGCCCGCAGCATGTTGGGGGCAGCGCAAGAGCAATGGTTGAGCCAGGGCTTGCAAAGCAGCACCCGGCGTTGGAAGCTGGTGGCCCAGTCCACCCAAATGAGCTCAAGCGGGGTCAATACGCCACTCGGCCGCAGCGCCTTCACCGATGGCTGGGACGGCTACCCGCAAGCCCGCGCCAAATTGCTCAACACCGTGGCACAAGCCGGCCTGCAAAACGTGGTCATGCTGGGCGGTGATGTGCACATGAACGTGGCGGCCCAGTTGCGGGTGCAGCCCAACGACGAGCGTTCGCCCGTGGTGGCCAGCGAGATCGTCACCACCTCCATCACTTCGCGGGGCTTGGGTGAGAAATTGTTGGCCCAAATTCGTGACAGCAATCCAGATATCTTGCACGCCCGCTCAGACGAGCGCGGTTTTACCTTGCTGGAGGTCAAGCCTGATGCCATCCATGTCGAGTTCATGACCACCGCCAACCCAGCGAAAATCGACAGTGCATTTAAGGCCCAGGCCCAGGTGGTGATCCGCTCGGGCATGGCAGGTCTGCAAAAGGTGTGAGCGCCCAACATATGAATGGCAAGGGCTTAGAAGTGACTCCTAGGTATTTTTATGGGCCTCGGGGCTAGAATCTGAGCATGACCACCAAAGCCCCAACACCCCCCAAGAAGTCGTTCAAGATTCAGATGCTGGCCGCCCGCGAGACGGCCATCATCCAGTCGGTGAACCGTTTGTTGGCCGAAAAAGGCTTTGACGCGATGACGGTGGACGAAGTGGCCGCCGAGGTGGGCATTGCCAAAGCCAGTTTGTACAAACACTTCACCAGCAAAGAAGAGTTGGCGTGCGCGGCCATGGTCACGGCCATGCGCAAAGCGCAAGAGTTCATTCAGTCGATGCCCGCTGACGCGCCGCCCATTGAGCAGCTCAAGTCGGTGACCCGTTGGACCATGAGCCTCAAGTTGCAAGGACTGATGCCCTCATTGCCCAGCCAAAACTCCAGTTTGCGCGCCACCTTGATGGGCAGCAAAGACTACATGGATGGCCTGATGGAGGTCAGTGATGCCTTGGGCAGTTGGATCGAGAAGGCACAGGCACAAGGGCAAATCAACCCCGCTTTGCCGGCCGTGGCCGTGCTTTACACGCTGTTTGCGCGGGCCTGCGATCCGGTGTTGGAGTTTTTAAAAATGGGTGAGCAGCACACCGATGAACAAATTTTGGACATGGTGATGAGCACCTGCTTCAACGGTCTCAGCGCGCGCTGAACCGCGACACCTTGCAGGCGCGCAACGCCCGCAAAGCACAAAACAAGCACGCAGAACAAGCGCTCAGAACAAGGCGCAAGATGGACGCCTCTCCCCTTTAGCGCACCAGCAACAGCGGCACTTTGCAGTTGGCCAACACCTGCGTGGCCACCGAGCCCATGATCAGGTTGCCAAAGCTGCCGTGACCGTGTGAACCCATCACCACCAAATCAAATTTGCCGCTGTCGGCCGTTTTTGAAATGATCTCGCCCGCATGGCCGACCTTGGCCAATGTCTTGGCGTTGACCTCGTGGCGCAGCAAAAACTTGCTGACCGGGCCGAGCACTTTTTCAGACTCTTCGCGCTGGTAGCTCTCAACCACCTCTTTGCCCACTGCAGCGCGCGCGCGGGGCGGCAATTGTGCTTGTACCGTCAGCAAGGTATAGCTGTTGTTGGGGCTGAGCAACTCGGCATGGGTGCTCAGGTAGGCCAACATTTTCTTGGTGTAGTCGCTGCCATCAACGGCCAATAAGATTTTCATAAGAGCTCCTCAGTGCAATGCCATAAAGTTTCAATGTACTGAAAACCCATTCACATTGCTTGACGCAGATCATGAAATCGTTTGTTCTGCGCTCACGACACACTGCGCCTGAAATGTGATTTGCTCGTTTTTGTGTGCATAGCCCAGCGGATTGGCCACCACGCGGCAGCCCTGGTGGCGGTAGTCCACCGGGCAATGCAGGTGACCATGCAGCCACAGTTGTGCCCGAGGCAACAGCGCATCGAGTGCGTTGCAAAACCCGGCCGTGCCCGGCACTTGGCCATAGCGCGGATCTGCGCTGCGCAAGCTGGGGGCAAAGTGCGTCACCACCACGGTAGGTCCGTCAAACGACTTGTCCAGGGCCGCGCTCAGCCAGGCTTGACTTTGCAGCGCTTGTTCGCGCACTTGCTCTGCCAGCCAAGGCGTGACGCCTCGGGTGGTGCCGGTTTTGCGCAGATAGTAGTTGGCCGCCCTGAAGGCTTTTTCGCGGGCTTTGAGTTGCCGTGTGTACAGACTGTTGGGGTGGCTGAAATGCGCCGGAATTTTTGCCGGCAGGCTCTGGCCCGCCATTGGGCCCAGCGCATCAAAATCGGTCCACAAAGTGCTGCCCACAAAGCGCACGCCGTTCATCTGCAGCACTTCGCTTTCTAACCACACGATGCCCAGCCGCGCGCAGGTTTCGCGCAGTCGCTCGTGGGCTTCGTCAAAGTCAAGGCCGTCGTATTCGTGGTTGCCGGGCACAAACAACACCGGTGTCGGCCAGCCGTTCAAGGGTGAAAAGCGGGCCAGCCCGAAGTCGGTATCGCCCGATGCGGTGAGGGCCGAGTTGGTTTGGTACGAGCCAATGTCGCCCGCCAGCACCAGCACATCGGCGCCGGGCGCGGGGGTGGGCACAAAGCCGGGGTTGGCCTCGAGGTGCAAGTCGGACAACAGCTGGATGTTCATGCGGACGCTCCGCTGGCAAATGCGGCTTTGGCTACTTGCAACAATTGGTCCCGCAACCACTGGTGTGCGCTGTCGTGTTGCATTCGTCGGTGCCAAAGCGCCTCGACATGCACCGGCGGCACATCGAGTGGCAGTTCGCGCAACACCAGTTGGTCGCCCATGCCGGTGGTGGGGACAAAGTGCCGGGGCAACACGGTGAGCAAGTCGGAGTTGACCACCACCTGACCCGCCGTAAAAAACTGGTTCACAGTGAGCACAATGCGCCGCTGCCGCCCGATGGAGGCCAGGGCCTCATCCACAAACCCGTAAGGTCGCCCAGAAAAGCTCACCAACAAATGCCGCGCGGCGCAATAGGTGTCGAGCGTCATGGGTTGCTGGGCCAAGGGGTGGTCTTGTCGCATCACGCACACATATTCGCCCGCATACAGGCGCTGGTGCTCAAACGGCACAGCCTCGCCGGCTTGGACGCGGCCAGTCAAATCGGTCAGCACCGCTGGAAAGTAGCCCAGCGCAATGTCCGCTGTGCCCTCGTCCAAAAGCTTGCGCGGGTCTCGGGTGGTCAGCGGCAACACGCGCAACGAGACATTGGGCGCTTCGGTTTGCAGTTGCCGGGCCAGCTTGCCCATGAGCTCTGCGGCCGTGGCATCGGCCATCGACAAGATGAAGGTGTTGCTGGCTTCTTGCGGCACAAAGGTGCTGGGCGCAATGGCTTCTTGCAACTGGCGCAACGCTTCGCGCACGCTGGGCCACAAAGCCAGCGCGCGCGGCGTGGGCTCAACCCCGTGGCCTTGTCGGCGCACCAATTCATCCCCCAGCGCATCGCGCAGGCGCCGCAAGGCATTGCTGACGGCGGGTTGCGTGAGAGAGAGGTTGCGCGCGGCACGGGTCAGGCTGCGCTCGGCCATGACTTCGTCAAAGACCCGAAGCAGGTTCAGGTCCAGCGTTCGAAAAGAGGCGGGAATGACGGGGGACATGCCAAGACTGTACATCTATCACCGATGTGAATGATGCACATCATAAATATAAAGTTGAGTCACATGGGTAAAAACCCTATGATTCACCCCGTTGTTGATCTGAATGGCATCTGCAAGACCGGTCAAATCCAACGAAGGGAATACAAAATGAATACGATTTTTGAAAAATCTGAGTGGCGCGAACTGCCCGCATCTGCGGTGGCTGGGGCCACTTCGTCCACCTCTGCCAAAGTGCTGTCCACGGTGTTGTTGACTGCCGGCGTCGCGGCCTTGGTGGTGATCACCAACCACTTGATTGACGACTGGGCTGAAACCCATGTCATCGCGGCTTGGTTGGCCTTGTGGGTGGTGGCCGTGGTGGCCATCGCTGCACTGCGCGGGGTCACGCGCTGGCTGGCGCAAAACATGATGCGTGGGCTCGACGCGTGGTCAGCCCAAGTGGCACGCCGCCGCTCTGACGAACGGGTGTGGGCCATGGCTCAAACCGACAGCCGTTTGATGAACGAGTTGCAGACCGCCATGGACCGCGACGATGAACAGACCAGCTGGAGCGGCTCGAGCAACGACTTGACCACTTTGATGAGCCGCCGTGTGTCCCGTTTGGTCAAAAACCGCCTGCACTACATCTGACGCTCAAGCCCCACACTGTGGGGCGGCATCAAGGCTCTGGGGTGTCGGGCGCTTGCCTTGAGGCGAGGTAAATGCCCGGCAAAATGAGCCCCGCGCCCAGCACGTGGTGCCAGCCCATCGATTCTCCCAACACGGCCCAGGCGGTCAAGCCGCCATACAAAGGCCCCAAATACAAACTGGCTGCCACACGACTGGCCCCCAGCACTTTTTGACAAAAGCCATAGGCCCAATAGGCGCCAATCCCTGGCACCAAGCCGGCACAGACCACCAGCCAAGTGGCGTGGGTGCTCCAAGCGGGGGTGTCGGGTTGCAGCCATTCCCACACCGCAAAAGGCAACAACACCAACACGCCACCCATGCAAATGGCGGCCAAGCGCGCGGTAGCACCCAAGGGCGAAGGCCACTTTTTTTGCAGCAAAGCAAAACCGGCCCAGGACACCATGGCCAACACAATCCAACCGTCTCCTGCGACCCATTGCACTTGGCTGAGCGAACCCCATTGACCTTTGACCACCACGTGGAACACGCCCGACATGGCGATCACAACGCCAAGGCCTTGGCGCCAAGAGAAGCGCTCGCCCAACCACAGCACCGCACCCAAAGCAATCAAGACGGGTGAGGCCGCGTAAATCAGCGCGATGTTCATGGCGGTGGTGGTTTGCGCGCCTTGGTAAACCCATGCCCCGCACACCAGCATGCCCAAGGCCCCCAACACCAGATAGTGCCCAGCTGCGCGCCAAGTGCTGCGCCGCTCACGCCAAAGTTCTTGGCGGGCAATGAACGCCAAAACCATGCCGGCCAAAGCCCATCGACCCAGCGCCAGCATGTGTGGCTCGGCCACGCCGGGCGCGGTGCGGGCCACGATGTAATTGACCGACCAAAGGGCCGGGGTGATCCAGAGCAGAGACAGCGCGAGGCGTTGGCGAGATTCGGGGGTTTTCAACATGTGCAGGCAGACCAAAGAGGCCTGAATTTTGCGCTTCAGATGGGGCCGATGGGCCGCTGAGCCCATAAAAAAACCGCCCTGGCGTTGGCCTGGGCGGTTTTTAGGTGGAGCGCTTTGCCTTGTGAGGCCTTGGCGTTCAAGCCGCCAAACGGGCTTCGAGCGCGGCTTTGGTGTCCAGCAAGGCTTGGGGCAAGTGGTAGCTCAGCTGTGCAAAGTGGTCGTCGTGCAGCTTGAATTCGGCTTGCCAAGCCGCCTTGTCGACGCTGGTGACGGCCTTGAATTGCTCGGCGCTGAAGTCCAGTCCAGTCCAAGTGATTTCGGCATAACTTGGTGCCACGCCAAACATGGTTTCTTGGCCTTGGGCTTTGCCTTCCAAGCGGTCGATCATCCATTTCAAGACGCGCATGTTGTCGCCGTAGCCGGGCCAGACGAAAGAGCCGTCCTCGCCCTTGCGGAACCAGTTCACGCAGTACATGGCGGGCAATTTGTGGCCAGCAGCCTGGGCTTTGGCACCGGTGTTGAGCCAGTGCTGGAAGTAGTCGCTCATGTTGTAGCCGCAGAAAGGCAGCATGGCGAACGGGTCGCGGCGCACCACGCCTTGCGCGCCAAAGGCAGCAGCAGTGGTCTCCGAGCCCATGGTCGCAGCCATGTAGACGCCTTCGGTCCAGTTGCGGGCTTCGGTGACCAAGGGCACGGTGGTCGAGCGGCGGCCGCCAAACATGAAGGCATCAATCGGCACACCAGCGGCATCGTCCCAAGCGGGGTCAAGTGCGGGGTTGTTGGCCGCGGCCACCGTAAAGCGGGCATTGGGGTGGGCAGCTTTGGCGCCGGTTTCTTTGGCGATTTGGGGTGTCCAGTCCTTGCCTTGCCAATCGATCAAATGGTCGGGCAATTTGCCGGTGTCTTTTTCCATGCCTTCCCACCAGACGTCGCCGTCATCGGTCAGGGCGACGTTGGTGAAGATCACGTCCTTGTGCAGGCTCAGCATGCAGTTGGGGTTGGTCTTCATGTTGGTGCCAGGGGCCACACCAAAGTAACCCGCCTCGGGGTTGATCGCATACATCTTGCCGTCGGTGTGGGGCTTGACCCAAGCAATGTCGTCACCAATGGTGGTCACGCTCCAGCCTTCGAAGGCCTTGGGTGGCACCAACATCGAGAAGTTGGTTTTGCCGCAAGCGCTGGGGAACGCGGCCGCAATGTGGTACTTCTTGCCCTCGGGGTTGGTCACGCCCAAGATGAGCATGTGCTCGGCCAACCAGCCTTGTTCGCGGCCCATGTTGGAGGCGATGCGCAGCGCAAAGCACTTCTTGCCCAGCAACGCGTTGCCGCCATAGCCTGAGCCATAAGACCAGATTTCGCGGGTCTCTGGGAAGTGCACGATGTATTTGGTGGTGGGGTTGCAAGGCCAGCTGGTGCTGTCTTTTTGGCCGGCGGCCAAAGGGGCGCCCACGGTGTGCATGCAGGGCACAAATTCGCCTTGGGTGCCCAGCACATCAAACACGGCTTTGCCCATGCGGGTCATGATCTTTTGGTTCACCGCCACGTAGGCGCTGTCGGTCAGCTCGATGCCGATGTGGCTGATGTGCGAACCCAACGGACCCATCGAAAATGGCACCACATACATCGTGCGGCCGGCCATGCAACCGTCAAACAGCGGGTTCAGGGTGCTGCGCATTTGCGCGGGTTCCATCCAGTTGTTGGTTGGGCCTGCGTCTTCTTTTTTGGCCGAGCAGATGTAGGTGCGGTCTTCCACGCGAGCCACATCCGAGGGGTCAGAGCAAGCCAAAAACGAGTTGGGGCGCTTGGCGGGGTTGAGCTTTTTGAAGGTGCCCGCTGCGACCAGTTCGGCGCACAGGCGGTCGTATTCTTCTTGAGAGCCGTCGCACCAGTAAATGTTGGCGGGCTTGCACAAGGCGGCCATTTCGGCGACCCAGGCGATCAGTTTCGCGTTCTTGACGTACGCGGGGGTGTTGAGGGACAAGCCCTGCATCACGGGTGAGTTCATGGGGAGGCTCCAAGTTTAAAAATCGTTTTTTTAAAAACCCAGCACTGGGACTTTGAAAAAACGGCTTCTGCGCTGAGATACTGCGGTTAGTGAAGTTGCGATGTAACCGCGCGGTAACCAAGGGCCTCGATTTTAGGGAGGCTGCCTGATCCGTGCCTGTCAAATGGGACCAAATCCCCTCTAAATCTATGCAAAAGAAGCATGACTTTATGCAGCAAGGTAAAGCGAGCTTGACCCTCAGCCGAAACCGTCGTCGGCGAGCGCTGCTGTGGGTGGGCGTCTTGTCGGCTGTTCTGGCGCTGCCCTTGCAGGCCCAAACCAAGGTCAAAATTGCGGCCGCGAGCAATTTGAAGTTTGTACTTGCTGACCTAACAGAGCAATACAGGCAACAAACTGGTGTATTGGTTGAGGTGAATTTGGGTGCCTCGGGCAATTTGGCGCGGCAGATCTTGCAAGGCTTGCCCGTCGAGCAATTCATCTCAGCCGACGAAGAACGGGTGGCCGAACTGGTCAAGGCCGGCCGCACGCTGGATGCTGGCGAGCGCTATGCCACCGGTCGGTTGGCTGTGGTGGTGCCTAAAAATTCAGCACTGCCTGTGCGCCAAGGCTTGGCCGCGGTGGTCCGAGGTCTGCAACCCACTGACAAATTTGCCTTGGCCAATCCGGCCTTGGCCCCCTATGGTTTGGCGGCCGAACAAGCGCTGAAAAGCGCCGGTCTGACCGACTTGCCGTCGCGGCAAAAAGTGCTGGGTGACAACATTGGGCAGACCACGCAGTTTGTGGCGACGGGTGCCGCGCAAGCCGGCATCACCGCGCTGGCGCTGGCCAAGGCCCCAGAAATGGCCGACCTGTTGCAATGGGCGCCGCTGCCCGAGTCGATGCACGCACCCCTGCACCAGAGCATGGTCTTGCTCAAAGGGGCCAGCCCAGCCGCAGTGGCTTGGCAGCGGTTTTTGCGCAGCCCCAAAGCGCAAGCGGTCTTTGTGCAGCAGGGTTACGCCTTGCCGCAATAATCAAGGCCATCGCGTCCGTTTGCATCGACACTTTCAGATCCAACGCCCATCAATCCACCTCAACCCAACGCTCACTTCAACCCCATGGATTGGCCCGCTCTCAATGTCTCTTTGACCTTGGCCGCTTTGACCACGCTGGTCTTGCTGCCACTGGGCTTGGCCTTGGCCCGTTGGTTGGCGGTCACCCCCTGGGCGGGCAGGCCATTCATTGAGGCCTTGTTGATGTTGCCGTTGTTGTTGCCGCCGACCGTGATTGGGTTTTATTTTTTGGTGGCTTTTGGCCAAGGCAGTGCCTTTGGCGCTTGGCTGTTTGCCTCGGGCTGGCGCTTGGTGTTCACCCTCGAGGGCCTGTTGCTGGTGAGCGTGTTGGTCAACCTGCCTTTCATGGTGCAACCCATTCAGCGCGCATTTGCGGCGGTGCCCAACAGTTTGCGCGAAGCCGCCTGGGTGTCGGGGCTATCAGGTTGGCAAACCTTTTGGCGCATTGAGTTGCCGCTGGCTTGGCCCGGCCTGTTGGCCGGCATGGCGCTCACAGTGGCTCACACGCTGGGCGAGTTTGGCGTGGTGCTGATGGTGGGCGGCAACATCGAGGGCGAAACGCGCACCTTGTCGGTCTCGCTTTACGACAAAGTGCAGGGCATGGATCTGCAATCGGCCCATGTCATGGCCCTGGCCTTGGTGGGCATTTCCTTGTTGGCACTGAGCCTGGTGCTGGCGTTTGACCGGGTGGGCCAGCGCGGCCGCGCCCTGCAGGAGCGCTGATGCACACGGGCCTGAATGTCAAGTTGCGCTCGGCCCACCCGATTCGGCTGGAGGCCGAATTTGACTGCGGTGCTGGCGAGTTGGTGGCACTGGTGGGCCCATCGGGCAGTGGCAAGACCAGCATGCTCAGAGCCATTGCGGGGTTGTGGACGCCGCCCGATGTGCAGGGCGAAATCACGGTGGCAGGGCAGACCTGGCTGAACTCGGCGGCGGGTGTGCAATGGCGGCCGCAGCAGCGGCGGGCGGGGTTGGTGTTTCAACACTACGCCTTGTTTCCGCACATGAGCGCGCACGACAACGTGGCGCTGGCCGCAGGCCCCAACTGGATGCCAGACGATGTGAACGCCTTGCTCGACCGCTTGGGCTTGCACGAGTTGCGCCAGCGCAGGCCGTCGCAACTCTCTGGCGGGCAGCAGCAGCGTGTGGCCTTGGCCAGAGCATTGGTGCGTGTCATGCCCCAGCCGGCCAGGCTTCTGGCGGCGCACACCGAAACGCCAGATGCCTGGCCGGGCGTGCTGTTGTTAGACGAGCCGTTTTCGGCGGTGGATGCGCCCACTCGCCAAACCCTGTACCGCGAGCTGGCAGCCTTGCGCCAACAGGTGTCGGTGCCCATGGTCTTGGTCACCCACGATTTGGCCGAAGCCAGACGCTTGGCCGACCGCGTGGTGATTGTGGACGCGGGACAGACCCTGCAAACGGGGCACCCCGCACGCGTTTTTGCCAGCCCCCGCAATGCGCGGGTGGCCGAATTGGTGGGCATTCAAAACCACTTTGAAGGCCGTTTTTACAAAGACCAACCGGGGTGGGCGCGTCTGCGCTGGACGCAACCGGGCGGAGGCCCTGAGGCCATCGATTTGTTGGTGGTCGACAAAAACAAAATTGACGACGACACCCCCGTGACCTGGGTGCTCAACGGCGAACAGGTCGATGTGCTGGCCGATGCGGGTGTTGCTGCAGAACCCGGCACCACGCGCCTGCGTTGCCAACTGGCCGAGGTCTTGGCCTTGGGTGAAATCAGTTTGTGCACCCTCACACCCGAAGCTTTGCCCGCACAGTCCATCACCCTGAACCTGACGACCCGTCTGCTCGACCGTCTGCAAGTCCGGGCCGGAGACTGGGTGCAATTGCTGATTGCGCCCGGGGCGCTGCACATCATGCCGGTGCGCGAAGTTCTGGCTTGAGGGCGAATGTCAGAAACCGGACATTTGACCCATCGCCCGCGCCACACAAGATCGGTCATTGGCATGGCGCCAAATGGACCCATTCAAGTGAGCTGACCCCCAAAAACAAAACCCGCAAAGCCGAAGCGTTTGCGGGTTGTGGGGCGCCTGAGGCCCTGAAGGGCGAGCACAAAAGCCTCAATCAGGCGATGAAACCTCAAGCCATGAAGACGGCAATGAAGGCCAGCAAGAAAATCAAAACAGCGCCAGCGGCTGGAATGATCACAGGAATGTGCTTGACCACGCCTTCGACGGGGTCGTTCGATGAGTGGGAATCGTTGTGAGCAGACATGAGAAACCTCAAAACAAGAATGGCCGTATTGTAGCCAACAGCGGCTGCTGTTTGTCTTACATCAAAGCGTAGGTGGTGCTGGCCCGAAAAACGCTTTTGCCGTCATTGGCCCCAGCCAGATCAATCTCGCCAAACGCCATGGCTTTGCCCACCCGCAAAACCCGGGCTGTGACCCAAGCGTCTTGGCCCGACAGTGGCTTCATGAAGGTGCTGGACAGTTGCACCGTGCTGCAAGGGCGGAACTGGCCAAAGTGCTGAATCAGGGCCAGCACCATGGCGGTGTCGGCGGCGGCCATCATGGCCTGGCCACACAACATGCCTCCCACCCGTGACAGTTGGTCGCTTTGCGGCAGCCGCAGCGTTACGCTGTCGGCATCGGTTCGTTCAACTTGCAAGTTCAGGGCCTGCACCCAGGGGGCAAACAAGTCGGCCAGGGCTTGTTGCAGGGCTTCGGGAGTGGTGCTCATGGACGCAGTTTATACAGCGGTCATGCCTCAGCGTCTCCAGCAGGCTAAGGGGTGTTGGCAGGTTCGGCGCCGTCTCTATACTGAATGCCTCAGAGTGGCCGTGCTTGTTCGGCTGCTTCATGCTCAACGAAGTTTCACACGCCATGGCTTCCTCTGTTTTGGTTCTCGGCGCCGGCATGGTCGGCACGTGCACTGCTTTGCATTTGCAGCAACGCGGCGTCGATGTGGTGTTGGTCGACCGGCGCGCGCCGGGCCTAGAAACTTCCTATGGCAATGCGGGTTTGATTCAACGCGAGGCGGTGGAGCCCTATGCCTTTCCGCGTGAAGCGGGGTTTGTCTTGAATGCGGCTTTGGGCAGAGGGGCCGAGGTGCATTGGCACGCTCGGGGCCTGTGGCAAATGGCCGGGCCGTTGCTGCGTTACTTTCAAAATTCGCGGCCCCAGTCGCATGCGCGCGCCACGCAGGCCTTCAGTCGGCTGATTGCCCATGCGACCGACGAGCACGGGTTGTTGATGGATGCGGCTGGGGCCCAAGACCTGGTGCGCCGCGAAGGATTTCGATTTGTCTTTCGCACCGCGCAAGCGTTTGACGAAGCGGTGCAACGCGCCGCGCATCTGCATGCGCAGTTTGGGGTGCGCTACCAAGCTGAAAGCGCGGGCCAGTTGGCACAGGCCGAGCCCGCTTTGCGCAGGTCTTTGGCGGGAGCGGTGCATTGGCAAGACCCTTGGGCCGTGCAAGATCCGGGGGCCTTGGTGCAACGTTATGCCGACCTGTTTGTGGCGCGGGGAGGGCGTGTGTTGTTGGGCGATGCGGCCAGTTTGCAGGCGCAGGGCAAGGGGTGGGCGGTGCAAACCACCGAAGGCCGTTGCGATGCCCAGCAGACGGTGCTGGCGCTGGGCCCTTGGGCTGACGGCATGGTTCGGCAGTTGGGGTATCGGTTTCCGCTGTTCATCAAGCGCGGCTACCACCAGCACTACACCTCGACAGCCCAAGTGCAGCAGCCGCTGCTGGATGCCGAGCGAGGCTATGTGCTGGCTCCGATGCAACGCGGCTTGCGACTCACCACCGGGGCCGAGTTTGCCCCACTGCACGCACCGGCCACACCGGTTCAATTGGCCAAAGCCGAAGCCATAGCCCGCGAGTTGGTGGACTTGGGTCCGCCCCTGCCCGAGCCGCCCTGGTTGGGCGCGCGTCCGTGCACCGCCGACATGTTGCCGGTGATGGGCCCGGCCCCAGGGCACCCGGGTTTGTGGTTCAACTTTGGCCATGCGCATCAGGGCTTCACGCTGGGGCCCGTGGCGGGGCGTTTGTTGGCCGAAATGTTGCAGGGCGAGGCCCCTTGTGTGGACCCCGCGCCCTACTTGCCCCAGCGATTCATGTGAGTGGCGATGACGCTGGCAAAGCTTGCCAGCAGGCTTACAGCACGCGGTAAAAACTTAAAAACACACCATCGGGGGCCCGTCGCCCGGTGCCCACAAATTGGCTCTCGCTCAGCCAAGCCCACTGCGGTGCGGTGGCTTCGAGTTTGGGTTGGCACCTGAAGTACACCTCGTCCGGGTTGACGGGTTGGCCTTGCATGATGCGTTGCGAGTTTTCCAAAGAAGCCACCCGCAAGGCGGTGTTTTGCACAAACACCCGGCTGCCATCGTCCAACTCCATGACATAGCGGGCATCTAAATGGGCTTGCGTGCCGCCTTGCAAAATCAACTGAAAGTCGGCCCCCCCTGCCAACACTTGGCCATTCAAAAGGGGGCCACGCACAGTTCCCCCTGTGATCGGAATCATGCGGCGCAAACCCGCAGGCGTTTGGCCCACTTCCACGGGTGGGGCAATGGTCACAGCCAAGTCGCACACGTGTTCAAGGCGTGGGGCTGGCAAGGTGGTGAGCGGCGGGGTGTTGAGAGGCGAGGTGGACATGGGTGAGCCTTTAAACTGGCTGCTCATTATCTGGTAACCCGCATGCTTTCGACCCAAGACAAAACCCGCATCGACGACACCCGCATTGCCTCGGTGCGCCCCCTCATGACGCCGGCCTTGCTGGAAGAGCAACTGCCGGC
>JBJOIR010000053.1:0-14798 GCA_046047055.1 Pseudomonadota bacterium
GACATGGATGCGCTGCCCATCGACGAGGCCACAGGCCTGCCCTATGCCAGTTGCAACGTGGGCATCATGCACGCTTGCGGTCACGATGGGCACACCGCCATGTTGCTGGCAGCTGCCAAACATTTGGCGCAACACGGCCAGTTTTCGGGCACGCTGAATCTGATTTTTCAACCCGCCGAAGAAGGCTTAGGGGGTGCGAAGAAAATGATGGAGGACGGTCTGTTTAAGCAGTTCCCGTGCAACGCCATTTTTGCCATGCACAACATGCCGGGGCAACCGCAAGGTCACTTGGTGTTGCGCGATGGCTCGGCCATGGCCTCCTCGGACAACGTGACCATCACTTTGCATGGCAAAGGCGGGCATGGTGCCATGCCGCATTTGTCGGTCGACCCGGTGGTGGCTGGCTCGGCCATTGTGCTGGGGCTGCAAAGCATTGTGGCGCGCAACATCGACCCGCAACACATGGCCATCATCACGGTGGGCGCGTTCAACGCGGGGGTTGCCAACAACGTGATTCCCCAAACCGCCACCCTGCGCTTGAGCGTGCGCTCGCTCGACCGTGAGGTGCGGATCTTGCTCGAACAACGCATCTGTGAGTTGGTCCAGGCACAAGCAATAAGTTATGGAGTGACGGCTGAAATCGATTACCAACACGGCTACCCGGTGCTCGTTAACCACTTGGCTGAAACCGACTTTGCACGCGCAGTGGCTGAAGAATTGGTCGGCGCGGACCGCGTCGTGCGCCAAGGCCGCGCCTTGAATGGCAGCGAAGACTTTGCCTTCATGCTTGAGGAAGTGCCCGGCACCTATGTGCTGATTGGCAACGGCGATGGCACCGGGGACGGACACGGCGCTTGCATGGTGCACAACCCGGGCTACGATTTCAATGACCACAACGTGGCCATTGGCTCCGCGTTTTGGTCGCTGTTGGTCGAGCGTTATTTGCCGGCTTGAGTTTTACCCGCGCCAGCAGCCATGTCTGGCGCGATTCGCGCGGGTGGTGCGGGAGGCGCGGCCGGTGCGGGACGCGTGTCTCAGAGCCCAAACATGGTCTGGGCCAGCTGGTACAAGCGGCTGCTGGGGCGCGTGAGGTCGGTCACCACGCTGAAGTGGTTCAAACCCGGCAACGCTTCGCACACCGGCACGGTCTTGGGGCCCCAAGCTTGGTGAATCAATCGGTTGTGCCGCAAAAACTCGGCACTCTCGTCGCCCCCGACCACCGTGTACAACACCCCTTGCCGTGGTCGCTGCCAACGGGCCGGACTGGCCATGCGCACATGGGCCGGTGTGAGGCGCAAATCGCCTTGAACAAATGGCGTTTTGCGCACGGGCTCCAGGTCAAACAACCCTGAAATGGACAACGATTTGCGCACCAGATGCGGCGGCAAATCGGCGCCCACTTTTGTCCAATCACAGGCCAACAACATGGCGGCCAAATGCCCACCTGCCGAGTGGCCAATCACGGTGATGTTGTCGGGGTCGCCGCCATGCGCTGCAATGTGCCGCCAGACCCAGGCGGTGGCTTTGGCCATTTGCAAAGCAATGTCAGGCACTGTGACGGGCTGCGCATCGGTGCCCGGACACAAGGCGTAATTGACCACCACCCCACAGGCTCCCATGTCGTGAAAGGCCGGTGCCACAAAGGAGTGGTCCGATTTGTCCAAGCTGCGCCAGTAGCCGCCATGAACAAAGATCACCACGGGCGCTTTGGCTTGTCTTGCAGGGAAAATATCCAGCGTCTCATTGGGCCCGTCGCCATAGCGCACATCGAGCAAGGGGTTCAGGCGCGCGCGCGCTTGCACCGAGGCTTGGCTCCAATGTGCGAAATGGTCGGCAAAGTCAGGCACCAACGCCCGGTTGTTGTACATGCGGTCATGCCAAGCAGCATCTTGATGGGCCATTGGAGTCTCCTTGCTTAGATTTTCATTTCGAGGCGCAGCTGAATGTTGCGCCAATTTTTATCGGTGGTGTGAGAGGTTACAGACTTTCCATCACTGCTATAGGTCGTGCCAGTCAGGTAGTTGCGCGGCAGCAAGTTGCTAACCGATAAGCGCAGGCCGGTGGCAGCTGACACGCGCCACACCCCATAAACATCGACCAAACGCTTGATGCCTTGGTAAGACAACTGCTCTGCACTGCGCCGGGTCTCGTAATCGGGGTTCCAATTGACATTGCCGCCCAGTGTCAAGGGCAGGCTGCGCAAGCGGTAATCCGCGCCCAAGTTGGCCGTCATATCGGGCTGCTGGTCGAGCCGGTTGTCGGGGCCCGGTACGTCTTTGACTTTGGACTTGAAGAAGCTGATGTTGCTGCGAATGTCTACCGGCCAAGCGTCAGCGAAGGCTTGGTTCAAGCGAAACTTGGCTTCGAGTTCAACGCCTTGGGTTGTGGCATCGCCCACGTTCAGGGGTGTTGACACATAACGCTGTGAAGATGACCAAGTCACCGTTTGCAAGCGGGTTTGGTAGCGGATCAGGTCGTTGATATGGCGATGAAAAACGTTGGCACTGAGCACGCCACCGCCCTCCAAATAGCGTTCAAAGCCAAGATCAATGCCGGTCGCCAACTCGGGCAGCAACTCGGGATTGCCTTTGCGATCGGGCTGGGTTGGATCGTTGCCCCCTGTCGTGGGGTAGTCTCGCGAATAGCGCAAAGGCGCCACCAAGTTGTACAGCGTGGGCGTTTTGTAGCTGCGGGTCAGGCTCATGCGAATTTGGTCGCGCTTGGCAGGGTCGGGCTTCCACATGGCGTGTAACAGCGGGGTCCACACCTGACTTTTGTTGCGCTTCAGAGCATCGCTCACTTCGCCTTCGGTCAAGATGCTTTCATAACGCAAGCCGGCATAAGCCGACCAGTGCCGGTTGATCTTGAACTCGTCTTGTGTGTAGCCCGCCCATCGTGCGGTTCGGGCTTGCAGGTTGCCACTCTCATCACCTGCCCCGGCGCTGGCTTCTTCCACACGCCGGACCCCTTCGTACTCAACCCCGCTGACCCACTGGTGCCCGTTGTCCAACACGCGCGTCCATTTACCGCTCAAACTCGCCATGCGGTCGGTGAAACGCTGCTCATCCAAGGCGGCGGTCAATAAATTGGTGCTGGTAACCACGGTTTGAGCAATGCGCTGGTCGTAGGTGGAGTGGGCCCCACCAAAACGCAACTCCAGTCGGTCATCGGCCGACAGGCGCTGGCTCCACTGGCCATTCAAGCGGGCCGAGGTGTAACGGCTTTTGTTGTCGGTCAGTGCCGTGTCGGTGATGCTGGCCGAAGACATCGGCCGGGCGTCGATCTGGCCTTGTGCGGTGTAGTCGGAATAAATCACAAATGGGGTCAAGGTCAGGCTTTTGCCTTGCTCGCCTTTCCACTGCAAACGCGCATTGGCGTGCAGCCCTTGGCGGTGACCCACCGATTGAGTCGTTCGCTCTTGATGACGGGAAGGATTGACATACGAAGAGTTACTTTCGGTCACGCTTTCGTCAGCACGTCGACTGTCCATGGCCGATAGGGTGAAGGTGCCGGTCATGGGCTCGGTCTTGAGGTTGCGCACCCAATTGAGTTGGTTTGAGCCCTGACCGTGTTCTTCACTGCGGGTGATTTTCAGATCATCGGGATTGGCTTTTTGGCCTTCCCGCAGCACGATGTTGATGGTGCCCGCGATGGCCCGTGCGCCCGTTTCGGCGGTGGGGGCGCGCAATATTTCGATGCGCTCGACTTGTTCAGGGGTCAAGGAATCCACCGAAAAACCGGGTGGCATGCGCTCACCGTCCAACAAAATTTGGGTGTAACCGCCACCCAATCCGCGCATGCGAATGGCCCCGCCCCGCCCCGGAGCCCCTTGCACCGTGACGCCCGGCAAACGCTTGAGCACATCGCCCAAAGTGGCATCGCCTTGCTTTTCTATTTCTTGGCGCCCGATCACGATTTTCGAGGCAGTGGATTCTTGCCGCAGTTCGGTGTCGTTGTTGCGCGTACTGCGAATTTCGACTTGTCCGAGATCGGTGGTCGGCACTGCCGAGGGAGTTGGGGTGGACGCTGGGGTCGGTATGTCTTGCGCAAAGACCCCTGGTGCGGTCAACATCAAGGTGGCAGCAATGGCGAAGGCAGGGGCGAAAGCAGGAACAATGGCTGACGAAAGGGCTGACGAAAGGGCTGGCGAAAGGGGGTAAGAAAAGGCTGACGTGAGGTCAGAAACCAAGCCCAGCGCCAAGACCGGCCAACGACCCGCCTCGGGCCTGCGCAAGCGCGTCTTGGACGCAGATAAACAAGAATTAAACATCTGCCAATTTTGACAGGCTGACATGACACCTGTTGGAAGCCTTTTGAAAGACCGGATCTTGCGCCTGACCAATCTCACCTGGCTTGCCCACTGGGCAAGCCACTGTGGCGGGCATTATTCGCCGGACTTGAACAGCGCGGCCACTTTGCGCTTGGGCTTGATGTTGGCCGAAATCGACGAACGCACGGTTTTAGGACCACTGGGCTCCCAGCTGGGTGCGGTCTCTGTCGCCGAGGGCTCGTAGGGCTTTTGGAAGAACGGGTCGCGGTTGACCGGCGCGGGACGGAACCCGCCACGCCGCTCTTGCGGGGCGTCCAACACATCACGCGGATCGTGCTCACGGTGGCGCCCTTCAGAGGGACGGCCACGGGGACGCTCTTCTGAGCGTTCTGGCCATTTCTCATTCGAGCCGCTCGATCGGTTGTCCAGTTGCAAGGTTTCCACTTCCAACTTTTTCTTGATGAGCTTTTCAATATCGCCCACCAACCGGGTGTCCGACGGACTCACCAAAGTCACCGCCAAGCCGGAGGCGCCAGCACGGCCTGTGCGGCCAATGCGGTGCACATAGTCTTCGGCATTGAATGGCACATCGAAGTTGAACACCGCAGGCACATCCTTGATGTCCAGACCTCGTGCAGCCACATCGGTGCACACCAGCAAGTCCACTTCGCCTTGTTTGAAGGCTTCGAGCGCTTTCAGGCGTTCGTCTTGGCTCTTGTCACCGTGCAACGCAGCGGTGCGCAAGCCTTCACGCTCTAACGAGCGCGCCAAACGGCCGCATCCGAGCTTGCTGTTGACAAAGATAAAGGCTTGTTTGATGCCGCGCTCGGTCAGCACTTTGCGAATGACGCGGCGTTTGTCGTCGTCTTGTGCGGCATAAAACCGCTGCTCGACTGTCGAGGCGGTTTCGTTGGGCCGAGCCACCTCAATGGTGATCGGGTTTTGCAAATAGCTGCCAGCCAGACGCTTGATTTCGGGCGAAAAAGTCGCCGAAAACAGCAAGGTGGTGCGCTGCTTGGGCAAGAAGCTCAATATGCGCTGCAGGTCAGGCAAAAAGCCAATGTCCAACATGCGGTCGGCTTCGTCCAGCACCACGTATTCCACTTGGTTCAAAACCGCGTTTTTGGCTTCAATGTGGTCCAACAAGCGACCCGGTGTGGCGACCAAAATCTCCACCCCTTTTTTCAGCTCCAGGGTCTGCGGCTTCATGTCCATGCCGCCAAACACCACGGCACTGCGCAACTGGGTGTATTTGGCGTACATCTTGATTTGCTGCGCCACTTGGTCAGCCAACTCACGGGTGGGCAACAAAACCAAGGCCCGCACAGGGTGCCGCGCAGGCGAGGTCGAGGGGTTTTCGTGTTTCAGCAGGCGTTGCAGCAAAGGCAGCGAAAAAGCCGCCGTTTTGCCCGTTCCCGTTTGGGCTGCGCCCATCACATCCTGGCCCGTCAACACCACCGGAATGGCTTGGGCCTGAATAGGGGTCATGGATTCGTAGCCCATTTCGGCTACGGCTCGTGCCAGCGTGGGGGCCAGCGATAAATTGGAAAAAGAGTCGGTCATTAACCCGCTATTGTCGCATTTTGGGCCGATGCGCCCAAAATCATGTTTTGGGCAGCGTCACACCCACTTGCCCCTGGTACTTGCCACCGCGGTCTTTGTAGCTGGTTTCACAGACCTCGTCACTCTCCAAGAACAAGACTTGGGCACAACCTTCACCCGCATAAATTTTGGCGGGCAAGGGTGTGGTGTTGCTGAATTCGAGGGTCACATAACCCTCCCACTCAGGCTCAAAAGGCGTCACGTTCACGATGATGCCGCAACGCGCGTAGGTGCTTTTGCCCAAGCAAATGGTCAGCACATTGCGGGGAATGCGGAAGTACTCGACCGTGCGGGCCAATGCAAAACTGTTGGGCGGGATGATGCAAACATCTCCTTCGATGTCGACAAAGCTGCGCTCATCGAAGTTTTTGGGGTCCACCACCGTGCTGTAAATGTTGGTGAACACCTTGAACTCAGGCGCACAGCGGATGTCGTAGCCATAGCTGCTGGTGCCGTAACTGACGATTTTTTGGCCAGCGGCATTTTGACGGATCTGGCCGGGCTCAAACGGCTCAATCATGCCGTGCTGCTCTGCCATGCGGCGGATCCATTTGTCGCTCTTGATGCTCATGGTGTCCCTTTGAATCAATGGCGTTATTTTAGAGGCAGCCGACAGGGACGGTATTGCCCCCTGTGGTCATCGGCTGATGCGCCCCACGACGCCCTGAACCAAGTAATTCATGCCCAAAATCTGGGCATCGGTGAGGCTTTGGCCCGCCGGCACGATGGCTTGGCCTTCGTTGTCCACGATGGGCCCGGCAAACGGCCGCAACTGGCCTTTGCCCAAGGCTTTTTGCTTGGCCAAGATTTCATCTTGTACTTTCTTTGGCACCTTCGGCCCAAAATCGCCGACGCGAATCATGCCGTCCTTCACGCCACCCCAAACCGAGCCGGTGGTCCAATTGCCCTGAATCGCGGCCTTGACCCGTGCTGTGTAGTAGTCGCCCCACTGGTGGGTGACCGCGATGATCTGGGCATCTGGCGCGATTTTGCGCATGTCCGAGTGGTAGGCCACCGCCATCTTGCCCCGCTCTTGCGCCGCCGCCATCACAGCGGTCGAGCCGGTGTGAAACGCCACCACATCCACCTCCTGGTTGAACAGCGCCATGGCCGCTTCGCGTTCTTTGGGTGGGTCAAACCATGCGTTCAACCAGATCACCTTGACGGTGGCTTTGGGGTTGACCGAGCGCATGCCCAATGTAAAAGCATTGATGCCTTGCAGCACCTCAGGAATCGGGAAACCCGCCACATAACCGGCCACGTGGGTTTGGGTCATGCGGCCCGCCGCGACACCGGCCAAATACCGACCCTCGTAATACCGCGCGTTGGACGCCGCCACATTGGGGGCGGTCTTGAAGCCAGTGACCGACTCGAACTTCACATTCGGAAACTCTTTGGCCACCTTGAGCGTGGGCTCCATGTAACCAAAGCTGGGCGTGAAGATGATTTGGTGGCCTTGCTGAGCCAAGTCGCGGATCACCCGTTCCGCATCGGCGCCTTCGGGCACATCGGCCACAAACGTGGTTTTGACTTGGCCACCCAACGCTTTTTCAACCGCTTTGCGGCCCTCGTCGTGTTGTTTGGTCCAGCCCGCCTCGGTGATGGGCGAGACATAGACAAAGCCGGCCTTGAGCGGCTCGGTGGTTTTGTTGGCAGTTTGAGCCAGTGGCGAAACGGCGGGAAATAAACAGCAGGCGGCCACGAGCGTGGCTGCGAGGTTTTTGTACATGGTAGTCCTCTACATGGCCCCGAAATACACAAAAAGAAGCCCGCCGGGGCAGCGGGCTTCGGGGTGGGATTTTATCAATCCAAAAGCACCACCTCAGTCTTGCTCGAAAAACCCCTGAAAGCATTGCTTCAAGTCGTGCATCCAACGGTGCTTGTCGGCCTCGGGCGCAAAGCTCGCTTCAATGCTGTTGGCCGCCAATTTGTAGGCTTGCTGAGCATTGAGTTTCAAGGCCGCAAAGGTTTGCAGGTAGTTCTCGTTCAGGTAGCCGCCAAAGTAGGCCGGGTCGTCGGAGTTGATCATCACGCACAGACCCGCGTCCAACATGCGGCCCAAGTTGTGCTCAGCCAAATTGTTGAAGACGCACAGCTTCAAGTTGGACAGGGGACACACCGTCAGCGGCACTTGGCGTAAAGCCAGGAGTTTCATCAAATCGGCATCGTGAATGGCTTGCACGCCGTGGTCGATGCGCTCCACCTTCAACACGTTGAGGGCGCTCCAAATGTAGGCGGGCGGGCCCTCCTCGCCTGCGTGGGCCACCACATGCAGACCCAGCGCTCGAGCACGGTCAAATGCGCGGCTGAACTTTTCGGGCGGGTGCCCCACTTCGCTCGAATCGAGGCCCACTCCAATGAAGTGGTCGCGCCAAGGCAAGGCGGCCTCGAGCGTCGCCAACGCGGCTTCTTCTGAGAGGTGGCGCAAGAAGCACAGAATCAGGTCGGCGCTGATGTTCAGTTGCGTTTGTGCATCGCGGCAGGCACGGCTCAGGCCCTCGATCACATAAGCCATAGGGACGCCGCGATCGGTGTGGGTTTGGGGGTCAAAAAACAACTCGGCCCGCACCACATGGTCAGCCGCCGCTTTTTGAAAATAGGCCCACGCCATGTCGTAAAAATCTTGCTCCTGCAACAACACGCTGGCCCCGGCGTAATACAGGTCCAAGAAACTTTGCAAATTGGTAAAGGCGTAGGCACTGCGCAAGGCCTCGACACTCGCATAAGGCAAGTTGACCCCATTGCGTTTCGCCAGTGCAAAGATCAATTCGGGTTCGAGCGAGCCTTCAATGTGGATATGCAACTCGGCTTTGGGCATGACCTGCAGCAATTCGGGCAGGCGTTCTGGGGAAATAGCGTGGACTTTGAACATGAGAAATCCAAGGTAACGGGATGGACCATATTAATGCCGAAGACTCGCAGCGCGTCGGCGATCAGCCCGAGCCGACATAAAAAAACCGCCTGACTTGCGCCAGGCGGTTTCACGAGACAGCGTTCAGGTCAGTTGTGACCTGAGACAGTCATCACTTGCCTGGGATCTTGCCTTCCACGCCCTTGACGTAGAACATCACACCACCCAAGAACTTGTCGTCAGCCACAGTGCCTTTGGCCAAGACTTCTTTGCCGGACTGGTCAACGATCGGGCCTTTCCAGATGGAGAAGCTGCCGTCTTTCAAACCGGCTTTGATTTCGTCGATCTTTTTCTTGGTGTCTTCTGGCACGTCAGCGGCCACGTTGACCATGTCAATCGCGCCTTCTTTCACGCCCCACCAGCTTTGGCCAGTGCTCCACTTGCCTTCGAGGGCTTCACCCACGGCCTTGATGTAGTACGGACCCCAATTGATCACAGCCGAACCCAAGTGGGCTTTGGGGCCGTAAGCGGTCATGTCAGAGTCCCAACCGAAGGCACGCTTGCCCAGTTTTTCGGCGGTTTGCAACACAGCCGAAGAGTCGGTGTTTTGCATCAACACGTCAGCACCACCGTTGATCAACGAGGTGGCGGCTTCTGTTTCTTTTGGTGGGTTGAACCACTCGTTCACCCAAACCACTTTGGTCTTGACCTTGGGGTTGACCGACTGGGCACCCATGGTGAAGCTGTTGATGTTGCGCACCACTTCAGGAATTGGGATCGAAGCCACCACACCCAGGGTGTTGGACTTGGTCATCTTGCCAGCGATCACGCCAGCCATGTAGGCGCCTTCGTAGGTGCGGCTGTCGTAGGTGCGCATGTTGTCGGCGGTTTTGTAGCCGGTGGCGTGCTCAAACTTGACTTCTTTGTTGTCAGCTGCCACTTTGAGCATCGGCTCCATGTAGCCGAAGGTGGTGCCAAAAATCAGTTTGTTGCCTTGGCCTGCCATGTCGCGGATCACGCGCTCAGCGTCAGCACTTTCTGGCACTTTTTCGACAAAGCTGGTGACAATTTTGTCGCCGTACTCTTTTTCAACGGCTTTGCGGCCGTTGTCGTGGGCGAATGTCCAGCCGCCGTCGCCAACAGGACCGACATAGGCAAACGCGATCTTCAGAGGCTCAGCCTTTGCGGGTGCAGCCGCTGGGGCTTCAGCCTTAGGCGCTTCTTCTTTCTTGCCACAGCCCACGAGTGCAGCGGCAGCCACAGCGGTCACTGCCACCATCTTGACGATAGAGCGTTTGGAGATGTCTGTCATGTCAGTTCCTTTTTGTTTGAACAGGGTTACAGGGTTGAGAAAATGAGATTATGAACCGGGATAAAACGGTTTTCCAAGAGATGCCGGCATGTTCACGCGAATCCATGCGGGGTTGCGCGAAATCAAGGCCAGCACCACGATGGTGGCCATGTAAGGCAACGCCGTCAGCAATTGGCTGGGAACCTGAACGCCAATGCCCTGCAAATGGAACTGCAGCATGGTCACTCCGCCAAACAGATAGGCACCGAGCAAAACCCGTGCCGGGCGCCAAGTGGCAAAGGTGGTCAAGGCCAGTGCAATCCAGCCCTTGCCGGCAACCATGCCTTCGACCCACAGCGGGGTGTAGCTGACCGAGATGTAGGCCCCAGCCAAGCCGCACAAAGCGCCCCCCGCCATGACGGCGAGCAGACGAATGCGACGAACCGGATAGCCCAGCGCGTGGGCCGAAGCGGGCGATTCACCCACCGCCCGCAGCACCAAACCAGTGCGGCTGCGATACAAGAACCAAATCAGTGCCAGCACCAGCAACATGGCACCATACACGAGCGGGTGCTGCTTGAACAAGGCCGGGCCCAACAGCGGGATGTCGGCCAAGCCTGGGATTTCGTATTGAGGACGCTCGGGCAATTTTTCTTGCACATAGCCGATGCCCACAAAAGCCGAGAACCCCACGCCAAACAGACTCAGCGCCAGTCCGGTGGCGTATTGGTTGGTGCCCAGCCAAATGACCAGCACGCCAAAAATGGCCGCCAACACCAGCCCTGCGCCCATGCCCGCGGCAAAACCAAGCCAATCGTTGCCGGTGTGAACCACGCAGGCAAAGCCCGCAATGGCGGCGCACAGCATCATGCCCTCGGCGCCCAAGTTCACCACCCCGGCTTTTTCATTGATCAGCAAACCCAAGGCCGCCAAGGCCAACACGGTGCCGGCGTTCAGGGTGGCGGCGATCAGCAATGCATACGATTCCATCAGACGCTCCCACTCTTTTTAATCCAGCGCAGGCGATACGCAACCAAGGTGTCGCACGCCAACAGGCAGAACAACAACAAACCTTGAAACACCCCGGTGATGGATTTGGGCAACCCCAAGCGCGACTGCGCCAACTCACCACCGATGTAAAACATGCTCATCAGCACGGCCGACAACACCATGCCAGCCGGGTGCAAGCGCCCGACAAAAGCAACAATGATTGCCGCAAAACCATAGCCCGCAGGCACGTAGGGTGTGAGTTGTCCAATGGGGCCCGCCACTTCAAGCGCCCCCGCCAAACCGGCCGCGCCACCCGAGGTGAGCAAGGCCACCCACAGTGCTTTGCGCGAAGAAAATCCCGCATAACGCGCCGCATCGGGGGCCAGACCGCCCACTTGCTGTGCAAAGCCCGCCCGTGTGCGGAACAAAAACACCCACAACAAGCCCGCACCCAGCAGCGCCAGCAACAAGCCGACGCTGACACGCGAACCCGACATCAGGCGCGGAATTTGGGTCACCGCTTCAAAGGTTTTGGACTGTGGAAAGTTAAAGCCCGCAGGGTCTTTCCAAGGACCATAGACCAAATAGCTCAGCACCATGTCGGCCACATAAACCAGCATCAAGCTGACCAAGATCTCGCTGGCATTGAAACGGTCGCGCAGCAAGGCCGTGATGCCGGCCCACAACATGCCGCCCAACACACCGGCCAACAACACGGCCAGCACCATCCAGCGGCCGGTGTCTTTGTCGGCCATGAGGGCCACGCCCCCGGCGCACACGGCCCCAATGACAAACTGGCCCTCTGCACCGATGTTCCAAACGTTGGAGCGAAAGCAAACCGAAAGGCCGAGCGCAATCACCAACAAGGGGGTTGCTTTGACCATCAACTCACCCAGCGCATAACCGGTTTTGACGGGCTCCCAAAAAAACATTTGCAAGCCGCGCACGGGGTCTTTGCCCAGCGCCATGAACAGCGCCACGCCGAGCAACACGGTCAACACCAGCGCCAACAAGGGCGAGGCATAAGTCCACAGGCGCGAAGCTTGTGGACGGGGTTCAAGCCGCAGCATGTTGCGCTCCTTCTGGGGTGCTGCCGGCCGATGCAGCGACCGGCCACAAACCACTCATCCACTCGCCAATGCGCGCGACGGTGGCATCGGCCCTGGGCACCGAAGGCGACAAGCGCCCCTTGGCAATGACATGCAAACGGTCAGACAACTCAAACAATTCTTCCAACTCCTCACTCACCACCAAAACAGCACAGCCGGCATCGCGCAAGGCCAAAATTTCGGCCCGAATCTGCGCCGCTGCGCCCACATCAACGCCCCAAGTGGGTTGCGAGACGATCAGCAGTTTGGGTGCAGCACTGATCTCGCGCCCGACAATGAATTTTTGCAAGTTACCACCCGACAACGATTGCGCGGGCGCTTGTGGGCCTGCGGCCTTGACCTTGAAGCGCGCAATGATGCTGCGGGCTTGCTCGACCAATTCACCGGTGCGAATCCAGCCCCCGCGGCCCAGCGCTTCGCTGCGGGTGAGCAGCAGGTTTTGCGACAAGCTGAGCGATGGCACAGCGCCTCGTCCCAAGCGTTCTTCGGGCACAAAGTGCAGGCCGAGTTGACGGCGCGGCACCGGCCCCAACGCGGCCACGCTCTTGCCCAGCAAGCGCACGCTGTCTGCGCCGCACTGACTGCCGGCACGGGTGTCTTCGCCGGAGAGGGCCCACATCAGTTCACGTTGGCCATTGCCTGAAACGCCAGCCAAGCCCACCACCTCGCCCGCACGCACTTGCAGCTCGACGCCTTCCAAGTCCACGCCAAAGGGGTCTTGCCGCTTGAGGCTCAAGCCCTTCACCGACAACACCACGTCACCGGGCTCGCGCGCCACGTGTTCTAGCGCAGGCGGCTCGGCCCCAATCATGAGACGGCTGAGCGAGGCATTGGATTCTTCACGTGGGTCACACACGCCGGTGACTTTGCCACCGCGCAGCACGGTGCATGCGCTGCACAGCGCACGAATTTCGTGCAACTTGTGCGAGATGTACAAAATGCTGCAGCCTTGGCTGACCAACTTGTGCAACACCACAAACAACTTTTCGACCGCTTGCGGGGTCAGCACCGATGTGGGCTCGTCCAAGATCAACAGCTTGGGTTCGGTCAGCAGTGCACGGATGATTTCAACGCGCTGCATTTCGCCCACGCTCAGGGTGTGAACCGGGCGGTCGGGCTCAAGATCCAGCCCGTATTCACTGGCCTTGGCCACAATGCGCTCGGTCACTTCGGCCAGACTCAGCGACTTGTCGAGACCCAGCCACACGTTTTCAGCCACCGTCAAGGTGTCAAACAAACTGAAATGCTGGAACACCATGCTGATGCCCAGCTTGCGCGCTTCTTGTGGGTTGCGGATGTTGACGCTCTGGCCATTGAAAACCACCTGACCTTCGTCTGGCTTGACCGAGCCATAAATGATCTTCATCAGGGTGGACTTGCCCGCACCGTTCTCACCCAGCACGGCATGGGCCTGTCCGGGCATCACGGTCAACGACACGTCCTGATTGGCTACCACGCCGGGATAGCGTTTGGTGATGCCTTGCAAAGACAAAAGAGGAGTGGTCATGTCTGGGAAGTGATCTTGTGATTCAAAAAGCGTTCGGTGCGGCCAAGTTCAAGGCACTCATTTTCACCTGTTCTCGCAACCATTTGGCCGCTGCTGAAGTGTGGCTGCGTTCATGCCAGAGTTGGTAGTAAACCATTGGAGGAAATGGCACCGGGCAAGGCAGCAACGCCAAGCCATGCTGCGCGGGTGCCCCCTCTAAAAACCGCTGGCAATAGTGACGCCCGGTGGTCAAGACCAACAAACTCGAGGCCACCATGCGGGGCATCAGGCCAAAGTAGGCGCACCGCGCGGCGATTTTGCGCGACAAGCTCAAGCGGTCCAGGTGTTCGTCAATCACACCGCGCCAACCGGGATAGGCTGGCATGGGGGCAATGTGCTCGCAGGCGAGCCAGTCGTCTTGCGTCCAGCCGCGGCGCACCGCCGGGTGATTGCTGCTGACCAAACACATCACCTCATCCTTGAACAACTCGGCGCGGTGCAGAGCTTCGCTGGGTTGGGCCCAATTGCCAATCACCACATCGATCAGGCCTTGCCCCAAATCTTGCGAATATTGGGCCTGCGCGGACAGCGCGTGCACCTCCACCCGGCAACCGGGGGCGAGCGATTTGATGCGCGCCACAACGGCGGGCAAGAACAAGGGGTCAAGGGTATCGCTGGCCGCGATGCGAAAGGTCTCGTGGGCCATGGCGGGGGCAAATTCGCGCTCGGGCGTGAACAAAGTTTCGGCCGACTGCAAGATGGTGCTGACCGGGCCCAACATCTGCAAGGCGACTTCGGTGGGCACCATGCCCGAACCCGATCGAACCAAGATCGGGTCGCCCGTCAGCTCGCGCAAACGCTTCAGGGCCAACGACACCGCGGGCTGTTGTTGGCCAAGGCGCATGGCTGTTTTGGAGACACTGCGTTCGATGAGCAAGGTATGAAGCGTCCGGATCAATTGAAGGTCGATCTTGTCGAAAAGATGCGCTGGCTTCATATCCGTTTGTAGATAAGCGTTATGGCGATTGGCCCATGAAGGGGCCTCGGGTTTATCCTAGGATCTGAGGGTCCCTTTGCACCCATTTGCCATGTCAAAAACGCCCGTCTCTCCTCTGAAATCGGTGCCGCTTCAGTCCAGTGCCTTGCGCTTCTGGCATCGCGGTCAAATCTTGAATCACGGCAATGTACCACCAGATCGC
>JBJOIR010000054.1:0-14608 GCA_046047055.1 Pseudomonadota bacterium
ATCAAAAAGGCCGTCACACCACGGGCACCCAACTCGGGCTCACTTTTCGCGTAAACCACCAAGGTGTCGGCGTCGGGGCCGTTGGTGATCCACATCTTGGAGCCATTCAGCAGGAAGTACCCGCCCTTGTCTTCGGCTTTGAGCTTCATGCTCAACACATCGGAACCTGCACCGGGCTCAGACATGGCCAGAGCGCCCACATGCTCGCCCGTAATCAGCTTGGGCAGGTATTTGGCGCGCTGCTCGGGCGTGCCGTTGCGCTTGATTTGGTTGACACACAAGTTGGAGTGGGCGCCATAGCTCAGACCCACCGAGGCGCTGGCGCGAGAAATTTCTTCCATCGCGATCATGTGCGCCAAATACCCCATGTTGGCGCCGCCGTATTCTTCACCGACGGTGATGCCGAGCACGCCCAAGTCACCCATCTTGCGCCACAAATCCATGGGGAATTGGTCGTTGCGGTCGATCTCGGCCGCACGGGGCGCGATTTCTGCTTGGGCAAAGTCACGCACCGCATCGCGCAGGGCATCGATGTCTTCACCGAGTTGAAAGTTCAGGCCGGGCAAGTTGTTCATGTGATCTCCTTGAAATGCTTTTGAGGCTTTTTTGCTGATGTGGCTTTTTTTGCTGTTGAGGCTGAAGGACTGTTGAGTCTTTGAAATGGATCGGGCTGGGTCCTGTGGCGCTTGACGATGCGGACAACAACCTTGGCAAATCAATAGGTTTGCGGCACGGGTGCAATGGTCTGTTGCATGACCGCGCAGGGTGTACTTTTGCCATGGGCATCGAGGTGAACCACTTCGGCGCTGGTCACAATGACGCGCCGACCGGCTTTGATCACTTTGCCAATGGCCCTGATTTCGCCGCCTTGCAGGCTGTTCAAAAAATTGATTTTGTATTCGATCGTGACCACTTCCATCCCCTCGGGCGCCACCGTTAAAGCGGCGTAGCCGCCGGCGATATCCGCCAACGCACCGATAGCACCGCCATGAAAGCCGCCTTGCTGCTGGGTGAGCTTGTCGCTGTAGGTCAATGCCAATTCAACTTGCCCTTGCGTCACAGACAAAAGGCGCACCCCCAGATGGGTCATCATGCCCTGCCGGGCCAGACTCAGGGCGACTCGCTCGTGCGCTGATGGGGGGGTGGTCACATCACATCCTGTGTTGGGTTGGATTGAGTTGGGTTGAGGCTTGAACTGTAATTGACGTTTACGTAAACGTCAATTACAAAATTGGCCTTTGGGATGCTTCATGCAAGCGCCCTTTCAGCCCTGACTGGCGGCCTTGGAGGCCTTGGTCAGCAGACTGCGGGTTTCTTTTTCATGGGTTTTGACCTCGTCCAGTGTGGCTTCAAGGTCTGCCAATTGCGATTCCAGTTGCTGACGGTGCTCGGCCAACACCACCAAAAACTTTTTGAGCTGCGGCACCGTGTCGCGAGGACTGTCGTACATGTCGATCAAGTCCTTGGCTTCGGTCAGCGACAAGCCCAAACGTTTGGCCCGCAGCGTGAGTTTGAGCCGCGTGCGGTCGCGGGCTGAATACACCCGATTGCGTCCGCCCGGCCCCGAACGCTCAGGCTCCAACAAGCCCATGTCTTCGTAAAAACGAATCGCACGGGTGGTCAGATCAAATTCTTGCGCCAAATCACTGATCGTGTAGTTGTTCGCCATGGCGGGAAGTGTCCTTCGATTGCGTGCACAACGGAGACAGCGGGTGGATCAGCCGGCCCCTAGAATGCTTTTTATATTTGACGTTAACGTTAACGTCAATGACCCGAATGCTAACCCAATCCCACAGAAGCATGCCTTCATTGCCGACACCTTCTTTGCTGCAATACCCCTTGGGTGAGGCATTGCCGGCAGCCGGCTCAGCCGTCGAGGTGGCGCCAGGCATTTTCTGGTTGCGCATGGGCTTGCCGTTTGCCTTGAACCACATCAATTTGTGGTTGCTGCGCGACCGCATGCCACACCCCACCCAATCGGGTGTGATGCAAGAAGGCTGGACCGCTGTGGACTGCGGCATCGACAACCCCAGCACCCGCGAAGCTTGGCAAAAAATCGAACAAGACGTCTTGCAAGGGTTGCCCATCTTGCGTGTTTTGGTGACCCACATGCACCCGGATCACATGGGGCTGGCCCATTGGTTGTGTGAGCGCTGGCAAGCGCCACTGTGGATGAGCACCAGCGAATACCAATCGGCTTTGATGGCCTGCACCGGTGTGTCCAATTTTGGTGGCGAAGCCACGGTGGCATTTTTCGCTGCACACGGCTGGCGCAAGGCAGAAGAGTTGGCGGTGGTCCAATCGCGGGTCGGTTATTACAAGAGCATGGTGCCCAGCGTGCCCGCCACCTATGTCCGTTTGCTCGGGGGTGTTTCTGTCAAGATCGGCGATCGCCATTGGCAGTGCATCAGTGGCTACGGCCACTCACCTGAACACATCGCTTTGCACTGTGCAGAAGAGCGTGTGCTGATCAGTGGTGACATGTTGCTGCCGTCTATTTCGACCAACATCAGCGTGTACGCCATGGAGCCTGAAAGCAACCCGCTGCAGCTGTTCTTCGACTCGCTCGACGCCATGACGCACCTGTCCGATGAGACGCTGGTTTTGCCCTCACACGGGCGGCCGTTCAATGGGGCACCTGTTCGGTTACAGCAATTGCGCGAGCACCACAAAGATCGGCTGGACGAGTTGATGGTCTGCTGCAGGCAACAAGCGATCAGTGCGCACGATGCCTTGCCGACCATTTTCAAACGCCCATTGGATGTTCACCAAACCACCTTTGCCATGGGTGAAGCCATTGCCCACCTGCACCTGTTATGGCTCTCGGGCCGGGTGCATCGTCTGATGGGGAGCGATGGGATTTACCGCTTTCGCGCAGCTCAATCCTGAGCCAAATCCAAGGCGGTTTGCCGCAATGCTTTGCGCCGCTGCGCATAGTCAGGCATGACCTCACCCACGGTCTCCCAAAAGCGTGGGCTGTGGTTCATCTCACGCAGGTGCGCAAGTTCATGCACCACCACATAGTCGATTTGGCTAACAGGCAAATGGATCAGGCGCCAATTCAGGCGTATGTGGCCATCGTGCCGCGCACTGCCCCAACGCGTGCTGGCACTGGACAAACTGAGCTTGTGCCACTGCACACCCAGCAACGGAGAAAAGTGCTGCAGGCGCTCTTCAAACAATATTTTGGCTTGCTTCTTTAGCCACACCTGCGCCGCATCGCGCACCTGGGTTACCGAGGCGCCCGGCGGCACCGTCACAGGGAGCACTTGGTCTGGCGCCATGTCTTGGCCCATCACGCGACTCACGCCGCGCTCCAAGACGCACAACTGAATCGTTCGCCCCAGAAAAGGGACATCGGCGCCATGGCGCCACTCGATGGCTTTTTGAAATTGTTCGGTCTGTCGCTCTTTGAATTGCTGCAACTTGGCCACAATCCACGCGCCTTTTTCTTGCACGGCCGCATCGACCTCTCGCAGCGGCACCCAGTTGGGCGCTCGCACCACCAAACCATCGGCCCCGACCATAAAGCCAATACTTTTGCGGCGTGAGCGCTCAAACAAAAACGACACCCTCACCCCTTGCAATTGCGCATGTCGGTTGGCGGTGGGATGGTTGAATCCCCATTCGGCCGCACTCTGGCTGTCACGCGGCACCGGCGGTGCAACAACTACAGAGGAATCGGTAAGGGCGTCAACAGGTTCCGTTGATGGACTTGCCACACCGCTGTCTGCGGGTTGGACTGGCCCCGCTGCCGCACGGGGGGCGGGAAGGACAGGATCGCCCCCGGTAAAAAAGTCCAGCACAAATTGCAAAGGCGCTCGCATGGTTCGCCCTGGTTCGGCTTCAGGGCGTGCCTGATTCCACATAAGCCTCTGGATCGAGGCGGCGCATTTCGGCTTCGATCCAGGTCTCAACTTCCAACATCAATTCTTCGGCGCTGCGGTTGTCGGTGGCAATCGGTTGGCCAATCGAGATGTCAACCACACCCGGGGTTTTGACGAAGGCACGGGTCGGCCAGCAACGCGCCGAGGTCACGGCAATTGGAATGATGGGCACGCCAGCCGCGATTGCCAATCGCGCTCCGCCGGTTTTGTATTCCCCTTTTTGACCTCGGGGAATGCGGGTGCCTTCAGGAAACATGATGACCCAGACGCCCTCTTGCATCAAGCGGCGGCCTTGCTGCACGACTTTGGCGAAGGCACGCGAACGCTGCTTGCGGTCAATGTGAATCATGTCCAAGCGCCCCATGGCCCAGCCAAAGAACGGCACACTGAGCAACTCTTTTTTGAACACATAGGCCAGTGGGTGCGGCATGATCGCGGGCATCACAAAGGTTTCCCATGTGGATTGGTGCTTGACCAACAACACCGCCGGATCCTTGCTGCCTTGCGGCAGGTTTTCCATGCCTTGAATGCGGTTTTGAATGCCCAAAATCCAAGTGCCGCTGTTCACTGCCAAACGCAGCCAGCCGACACACACCCAATACAAACGGGTGCTGCTGACGCCATAAGAAATGACCACCACGAACAACGCCCAAGGAATGACGGTGATGGCCATCCACAGCATGTGGACGAACGAACGAAGAAAATTCATGGCGATACCTATGAGATCGATGGCGTCACTGCATCGCCACCCAACAGGTGATCGACAAAAGCCGCCAAGTCAGCATGCACATGGGTATGGGCAGGAAAGCTCGGCGGCAGAGGTTGGTTTTGCATATTGGCATGGCGGCCAGTCAACACCAGGTGGGGCGCGCAACCTGCGGCCTGCGCCGCCTGCATGTCGCGCAAACTGTCCCCCACATAGGGCACGCCCGCCAAGTCCATGCCGTAGCGTTCTTGTATTTGCAACAACAGTCCCGGCGCGGGTTTGCGGCAAGAGCAGCCTTCATCTGCGGCATGGGGGCAATAAAAAATAGCGTCGATGCGCCCGCCCGCTGCGGCCAAGCTTTTCAGCATGAAGCCATGCACTGCATTCAGGGCCGCCATGTCAAACAAGCCACGGCCCAAGCCCGATTGGTTGGTGGCCAACACCACATGGAAACCTGCGTGGTTCAAGCGGCCAATGGCTTCCAAGGCGCCCGGCAAGGGATGCCATTCATCGGGCGACTTGACGAACTCATCACTGGCCCGGTTGATGGTGCCATCGCGGTCCAAAATGACGAGTTTGGTGGGCATGGGTGATGTCCGAATCAGACGGCCAAGCGAGACAAATCCGCCACGCGGTTCATCGCCACATGCAGCGACTTGAGCAAGCCTTGGCGATTGAGTCGCAGATCCATTTCTTCTGCATTGACCATCACATCGTCAAAGAAAGCATCGACGGGCGCGCGCAAAGCCGCCAAGGTTTGCAAACTGGCGGTGTAATCACCCGCCTTGAACTGCGCCTCAGACGCTGGCAGCAGCTTTTGCATGACCGCATAAAGGCTTTTCTCAGCCTCTTCTTTCAACAACTGGGTGTTGACATGCGCATCAACCTCGCCGGACTTTTTCAAGATGTTGCCAATGCGCTTGTTGGCAGCGGCCAACGCAGGGCTCTCGGGCAAAGCAGCAAAGGCGCGCACAGCGAACAAGAACTGGCCGACCTGACCCAAACGGGCAGGCCGCAAAGCCATCACCGCATCGACCTCTTGGGCGCTGTAACCTTGCTCGCGCAGGCTGCCGGCCAGACGGTCATAAATGAAATCGATCAGCGCTTCTGGGCCGCCTGAAATTTTGTCGCCAAAAGCCGGCATGGACAGCGCCAGCAATTCGGGCAAGCCCAAGGCGAGGTCTTTCTCAATCAACATGCGGATCACACCCAAAGCATGGCGACGCAAGGCAAATGGGTCTTTGTCGCCCGTGGGCACATTGCCAATGCCGAACATGCCAACCAATGTCTCGAGTTTGTCCGCCAGTGCCACCACCAAGCCGACGGGGTTGCGGGGCAATTCGTCGCCGGCAAAACGCGGCTTGTAGTGGTCTTCAATCGCATCCGCCACCTCGTTGCTCAAGCCATCATGGCGCGCGTAATAGCCACCCATGATGCCTTGCAGCTCGGGAAATTCGCCGACCATGTCGGTGAGCAAATCGGTCTTGGCCAAGCGGGCGGCCTGTTCGGCTTGCGCCGCCAACAGATCGCCACCCACAGACTGGCCAATCGCCTTGGCGATACTGCAGACCCGCGCCATGCGCTCACCCTGTGTGCCCAGTTTGTTGTGATAAACCACTTTGGACAAACCCTCAACGCGCGACTCGAGGGTCTTTTTGCGGTCTTGGTCGAAGAAGAATTTGGCGTCTGCCAAGCGAGGACGCACCACGCGCTCATTGCCACCAATCACGGCCGAGGCATCGTCTGGACGAATGTTGCTGACCACCAAAAATTGGTTCGTCAATTTGCCCTTGGCATCGAGCAACGGAAAGTATTTTTGGTTGGCCTTCATCGTGAGAATCAGACACTCTTGTGGCACATCCAAGAACTGCGACTCAAACGCACAAATCAACACATTGGGGCGCTCGACCAAGGCCGTGACCTCGTCCAACAAGACCTCGTCTTCGATGGGCTTGCACCCGCCCCCCACTTTTGAGGCGGCGGCTTGGAGTTGACGCGCAATCTCAGCGCGTCGCTCGGCAAAACTGGCCATCACCGATCCGTCTTTTCCAAGCACTTGTGCATAGTGGTCGGCATGTGCCACCACAACGGGTGAGACTTTGGCTTCAAAACGGTGGCCTTGCGTGCTGTTGCCCGCAGTCAACCCCAGCGCGGTGATCGGCACCACTTGAGTGCCATGCAAGGCGACGAGGCTGTGTGCTGGGCGCACAAAATTGACACTGGTCCAGCCGGGCAGTTCGCAGTTTTTCTCCAACTGGTATTGCATGACTTTGGGAATCGGCAACTTGGCAAGCGCTTCTTCCAGGGCCTTTTGCAAGCCCGCCTGCAAGGAAGCCCCTTTCACCACGCTGTCGTAAAACAAAGCGTCGGCTTTGCCATCGGGTGCCCGCTTGAGTGCGGCGACAGCAGCAACGGGATCACTCACATCAGCACCCAAGGCTTGCAGTTTTTTCAGCAAGGCGGGTGTGGCATGGCCCGCCGCATCCAGGCCCACCGCCACGGGCATGAGTTTTTGCAGTACCGCTTTGTCAGCGGCTTGCGCCAACACGCCCGTCACGTGGGCCGCCAAACGGCGAGGCGAGGCAAAGGCGGTCACCACCGCATCGGCAGCGGCCAAACCTTGCGCCACCAGTTGTTCGGCCAACACGCCCGAGAAGGCAGCGCCGAGTTTGTTCAACGCTTTGGGTGGCAACTCTTCTACAAACAGTTCTACCAACAAATTTTGTGTCGTCATGTCGTTCTCCCTCACGCGGCTTTCTTGGGCATTTGAGCAACCCATTCACGCGGGGCCATCGGGAAGTCCAGACGTTCGCGGCTTTCGTAATAACTTTGCGCCACACTGCGGGCCAAGTTGCGGATGCGTCCGATATACGCGGCACGCTCGGTCACGCTGATCGCACCTCGCGCGTCCAGCAGGTTAAAGGTGTGCGCAGCTTTCAGCACTTGTTCATAAGCGGGCAACGCCAGCTGTTGCCCAATCAAATTTTGGGCCTGCTTCTCATGCGCGCTGAACGCGGTGAACAAAAAGTCCACGTCTGAGTGCTCGAAGTTGTAGGCCGATTGCTCTTGCTCATTTTGCAAATAGACATCGCCGTAGCTCATGGTGTCGGTCCACTTTAAGTTGTAGACGTTGTCCACCCCTTGAAGGTACATGGCCAAGCGCTCGAGGCCATAGGTGATCTCACCGGTAATGGGCTTGCAGTCGATGCCACCCACTTGTTGGAAGTAAGTGAACTGCGTGACTTCCATGCCGTTGAGCCAAACCTCCCAACCCAAGCCCCATGCGCCCAGAGTGGGGTTCTCCCAATCGTCTTCCACAAACCGGATGTCGTTTTTCTTGAGATCAAAACCCAGCGCTTCCAGTGAGCCCAAATACAGCTCCAAGATGTTGCTGGGCGCGGGCTTCAAAACCACCTGAAATTGGTAGTAGTGCTGCAATCGATTGGGGTTCTCACCATAACGCCCATCCTTGGGACGGCGGCTGGGTTGTACATAAGCCGCTTTCCATGGCTCTGGCCCAATGGCACGCAAAAACGTGGCGGTGTGGCTGGTGCCCGCACCGACCTCCATGTCGTAGGGCTGAAGCAAAGCGCAACCCTGGGCGTCCCAGTATTGCTGCAATTTGAGAATGATTTGCTGGAAGGTCAACATAGCCGAAGCGAAGCCAGCAGCGAGCTGGCCAAGGTGAATGGGGCGCAATGTGATTGCGCAAGGCTTTGATTTTACGGTCTTTGCCGTCTCAAATTGGCCCAGCAGGCCGCAGCGGCAAGGCAAACCGTCATTCGGGCGCTTCAGACCCCCGATTTTTTTCCGTCAATCGGTGTTGCGGCGGCGCAAGGCCAGTGCCACGACCGCCAAACACAAGCCCCACAAAGGCCACAGGCCTGCAACCGAGACCCACCTTGCATATGGGGTCAAGCCTTCGCGGCCTTCGAATTGACCCACCAAACTGCCCCGGGTAAAGCGCGGCAATTGCGCCGTGACTCGCCCTTGGTGGTCGATGATGGCGGTAGCCCCCGTATTGGTGGCTCGCAACATGGGTCGACCAAGTTCCATGGCCCGCATGCGTGAAATATTCAGGTGCTGGTCCACGGCCAGCGTGTCGCCAAACCAAGCAATGTTGCTCACATTCACCAAAGCGGTGGGGGCCGTTTCGACATTTTTAAATCGCAGGGCCAGTTCTTCACCAAACAGGTCTTCGTAGCAAATGTTGAGGGCCAAGCGCTGACCTTGCCAGGACACCGAGGGTTGCGCCCCATCGCCTGATTGGAAATCGCCAAGCGGGATGTTCAGCAAACGAACAAACCAGCCAAAACCGGGCGGGATAAATTCACCAAAGGGCACCAAGTGCGACTTGTCATATCTGTAATTGGCTACACTCGCGGGCCCCAGGGACAACACAGAGTTGGTGTAACCCTGAGCGCCACCACCCAAGGGCGCGCCGACAAGCGCCAAAGTTTTCGCGTTGGCACTGAAATGCTGCTGCAAACCTGACCAATAGCCTTCGGGCAAATGCTGCGGCAACAAAGGCACCGCCGTCTCTGGCGCCACCACCAAGGCGTGTTGGCTGTTGCGAAGCTGCGCGTCGTACCACTGGAGCGCATCGCGAATACCTGTGTTGGCATCAAACTTGGCGTTTTGTGAAATATTGGCCTGCAACAATTCCACCTGCCCCCATCCACGCGAGGTGGTCAGGCTGGGGACCCACAATTGCAGGCCCAACGACAGCAGTCCAACGCCCAATAAGGGTTTCAGCGCACGCAAACCCCAACCCGTCAAAGCCAGACGCATGGCCAACCAAGCGCCGATGGCACCTAAGCCATACACGCCCACCCAGGGTGCCCAGACCGACAACACCCCATCCACATGGGCATAGCCGCCGGCGCCCCACGGGAATCCCGTGAGCCACTGGCCGCGCATGAGCTCGGCCAAGGTCCATAAAGCGGCAAACAACACACTGGACAATCCCGGGCGATGCTGCCAAAACCGATGGGACAGGCTGACCCAAACGGCGCTGATGGCGGCGTAGTACAGGGCCAGCGCCGATGCCAAGACCAACACCGCCAAAGCGGCCAACATCGATGGCAGCCCCCCCATTTCGTGCATCGAGACATACAACCACCAGAAGCTGCCAGCCAGCCAAGCGGTCGCAAAAAGGCCACCTGACCACGCCGCTGTTTTTGCAGCACCTTGTTTTGAATGAGCAGACTTGGCCGTGCGCACCAGCGCACTGGCCAGCAGGGACAAACTCAAGACCTGCAGCCAGCCGTGGGCTTGGCCAGTGCCCGGCATGGCGATGGAAGCTGCTTGCGCCAAACCCGCCAAGACGAGCCACACGGTTTGGGGGCCGCGCACTCGGTCTTGGCCGAAGTTCATGCCTTCGGCTCGGGTGCGTGAACTGTCGCGGCTGGCGACACCTTGAACCAACGCACGGCGCCGGCTCGGGTGTGCAAGACGACAAATTGCAGACCTGCCAACAGATGCTTCTCGCCACGGCGCGGTACATGTCCCATTTCGTGCGCAATCAGGCCTCCGATCGTGTCAAAGTCTGGGCCCTCGATATCTTCTCGGGCCGCATGCAAATCCACGCCAAAGGCTTCGCTGACACGATCGAGCGATGTGTCACCACTCACGCGGAATGTGTGATCTGGCAAGCCAAAAATGTCACCCTCGTCATCAGCGATGTCGAACTCGTCTTCAATCTCGCCCACGATTTGTTCGAGCACATCTTCAATGGTGATCAAGCCCGCCGTGCGGCCGAATTCGTCGATGACGATGGCCAAATGGTTTCTGTTGTCGCGGAATTGGCGCAACAAATCATTCAAGCCCTTGCTTTCAGGCACAAATACGGCCGGGCGCAACAAGGTGCGGATGTTCAATTCGGGCGCGCGCTGCAACTTCAGCAAATCTTTGGCCAACAAGATGCCAATGATGTTTTCTTTTTCGCCTTCGAAGACCGGAAAACGAGAGTGCGCTGTTTCAATCACATGGTGCAGCATTTCGTCAAACGGGGCTTCAATGTCCAACAGATCCATGCGCGGGGCGGCCACCATGACATCGCCCGCGGTCATGTCGGCCATGCGAATCACCCCTTCGAGCATCAAGCGGCTCTCGGTATTGATGATGTGGTTGTCCTCGGCCTCGGCCAGGGTTTCGATCAACTCGTCTGTGGAGTCTGGGCCAGGATGGAGAAATTCGGCGAGTTTTTGTAGAAAGCTTCGCTTGTCTTCACGTTCAATAGAACGCGCAGGGTGAGGGTCAGACACAGTCAGGAATGCAGGACATGCGGTTATGAAGAGACCTATAGGATAGCGGATCCCAATGACAATTGGACGACTTAGGGCTTGCGGACCACACTGCGTGCGTCGCGCACCCCCTGGCGTATCTCTTGGACGGTGGCCAACCACTCCCGAAATTGCATCGCTTGGTTTTTGATTTGATAGTCCAGTTCGGCCATTTGCTCTTGCATCAGGCCGCTCAACTGACTGTCCAAAGTGGCTTCAGGCAATACCAAAAACGCTTCGCTTTCTGCGCCATCTCGCTCCACTCGAGCACCGGCATTTCGTGCAATTTTGAGCATCACCACATTTTCATTGAGCGCATGGATGAACAACATGTTCACCCCTTCGTTGCGCGCCATGACCATCACATGGCTGAAGAGTCTCCCCCCAATGCCTTTGCCTCGTTGATGTGTCGCCACTGACACCCCAAACTCTGCACAGGTTGAATATTGGGGATCCACAGAAATGGCCATGTGGGCCATGGCCACGAGGGCCAATCGCCGGTTGAAAACACCGAATATTTCATCGCGCTCGAAGTTCAAGCCTGAGACATACCGTTCAATTTGCGCATCGTTCGCCGCATAGCCGAACCTCAAATACCGGTCATGGGGCTCTAGCGCCAACAAGTGCTTCAAAATGCGCGGCTTGTGTCGCGTCGCCAATGCACGAATCGGTATCCATCCTTTGCCTGGAGCTTGGTGTTGCCCAGCAACGGCTTCTGAGGTTTTGACACCCGTGACCCAGCGGCGCCAAAGTTGGCGCCAAAATCCGTGGGAAGTCGTGGTGAGTGATGTCATGCGATTTATCGGGTTTTCCCTTATTTTGCCTTCAAAAGGCCGCCCTTGTCACGGCAGGTCATTTGTCGCCTGAGAGACGAAATTGGGGCCGCATGGGGAATTGCCCGATCACAGTTTGCTGCTCAGTTGTCCACAATGTTCAGATTGAGGAGAACGATGCAATGGAACGTATTTGGCTGAAGAATTACCCCCCGGGTGTCCCACATGATGTGGACCCCAATCAATACAGCAGCCTGACCGATTTGATGGAAACGGCTTTCCGTGAACACGCGGACAACCCATTTTCTGTCTGCATGGAGCGCTGGATGACCTTCAGAGAGCTCGATACGCTCTCAAAGGCAATGGGGGCGTGGCTTCAAGACCAAGGGCTGGAGCCCGGCAGCAGGGTCGCGATCATGCTGCCGAACTTGCCGCAATTTGCCGTGACCATGTGCGCCATTTTGCGAGCGGGCTACACCTGCGTGAACGTCAATCCACTTTACACCGCCAGAGAGTTGCAACACCAACTGAAAGATTCTGGTGCCACTTCCATTGTGATTCTCGAGAACTTTGCCTCGACTTTGCAAGAAGTCATTGAGCAGACGGCTATTCGGCACGTGGTGCTGGCATCAATCGGTGACCTGCTCGGCCCCTGGTATGGCCGTTGGATGACATTTGCGGTTCGTCACCTGGCCAAGATGGTCCCCGAGTTTGAGTTGCCCTTAGATGGCGGCCGAACCGTCACGTCGTTTAAAAAGGTCATTGCGCAAGGACGACAGTTGTCGCTCAAGCCAACGCTCCAAACTTTGGACAACATTGCCTTCTTGCAATACACCGGAGGCACCACGGGGCTGTCCAAAGGGGCGGTGTTAACACATCGCAATATCGTGGCAGCGATTTTGCAGGCTGAAGGCTGGTTCACGCCCGCGCTTTCAAGCATTGGCGATTTGCGAAAAATCAACAGCATTGCTGCACTGCCGCTGTATCACATCTTTGCTTTGACGCTGTGTTTACTGGCCATTCGCCAAGGCTCTCACCTGACCCTTGTTCCCAACCCCAGAGATTTCGGTAAATTCATCGAAGTACTTAAGCAGCGCCCCTTTCACATGTTGCCTGGGGTCAACACGCTGTTCAATGCCTTGATGCAACACCCCATGTTCAAGACCATTGATTTTTCTTCATTGAAGTTAACGCAAGCGGGAGGCATGGCCGCTTCTGAAGGGACTGCACGTCATTGGCAATCTGCGACAGGCAGCGCCATGATTGAAGGCTGGGGCATGAGTGAAACATGTGCTATTGGCACCAACAATCCGGTCACACAGAAACATTTCAGCGGCAACATTGGACTGCCATTGCCGAGTATTGAGATTGCGATTAAAGACGACGAAGGCCAAAGCCTGTCTGTAGGCAGTTCTGGTGAAATTTGTATCCGCGGCCCCAATGTGATGACAGGTTATTACAACCAACCGGCCGAGAACGCCAAAACATTTACAGCCGACGGCTTCATGCGCACGGGTGACATCGGCATCATGGACACCGAGGGTTTCACGCGAATTGTGGATCGCAAGAAGGACATGATCATCGTCAGCGGCTTCAATGTCTTCCCGAGTGAACTCGAAAATGTGATCTCCACCTGCCCTGGGGTTGTCGAATGCGCGGTTGTGGGCATTGCCGATACCATGCAAGGTGAAACCATCAAAGTCTTTGTTGTTCGCAATGATCCTTTGTTGACTGAGGAAGCAGTGGCCCGTTTTTGCCATGAGAACTTAACGGGTTACAAGCGGCCCAAATACATTGAGTTCCGCGACGAACTTCCGAAATCCAACGTAGGCAAAATCTTGCGGCGTGAATTGCGCAGCAACAATTGAACCCCTAACTTACCGAATGCAAACCATCCGATTACCCAACGGCGTTACTGTTTTTGAGCGCGGTTGGTTATCGGCCAACAACATTCTTTTGTGTGACGACGATCAAGCCACTCTGATTGACAGTGGCTATGTCAAACACCAAGCTCAGACCTTGGCTCTGGTCGATGAAGCACTGCAGGGCCGGCCCTTAGACTTGTTGCTCAATACCCATTTGCACAGTGATCACTGTGGGGGCAATCGTGCTTTGCAAATGCAGTACCCAAATTTGCAAACACGCATCCCGCCGGGCACTTCAGCGCATGTGAAGTCGTGGAACGAAGCATCATTGAGTTATGTTGCTACAGGCCAAAATTGTCCCGCTTTTCATTTCACAGGATTGCTTTTGGCTGGTGAGCAGCACCGATGGGCCAACATGATGTGGGAAGTCCACGCCGCCCCTGGGCACGACCCACATTCCGTTATTTTGTTTGCACCTGAGCACAAAATCTTGATTTCTGCCGATGCACTCTGGCAAAACGGATTTGGCGTCGTGTTTCCTGAATTGGAAGGAATCGATGCCTTTGACGAAGTGGCTCAAACCCTCGACTTGATTGAACGGCTGAATCCCGCTTTTGTTATACCTGGACATGGCTCGGTGTTCAGCGATGTGCCTGCCGCTTTAGCCATTGCGCGCAGTAAATTGGATGCCTTCGCGTTGAGCCCAGAAAAGCATGCACGCTATGGCGCAAAGGTGCTGCTTAAATTCAAAATGATGGAATTGGGACAGATCAGCCAAGACGCGTTTTCTGAGTGGGCACAAAAAGTACCCTACATCCAAGAGATCCACCAACGCTTCGGTGCAGGTTACAACTTGCCCATTTGGATCAACATGATGTTGAATGAACTGTCGAGGAGCGGCGCCATCAAATTAGAAAACAAGTTGGTCTTGGACGCCTAATTGAGCCCACATTTGTGAAAGCCCAAAAAGAAAACGCCCCACCGTGTGGTGGGGCGTTTCTTGCTGTAAAAGCCTGACGATGACCTACTTTCACACGGGAATCCGCACTATCATCGGCGCTAAGTCGTTTCACTGTCCTGTTCGAGATGGGAA
>JBJOIR010000055.1:0-13737 GCA_046047055.1 Pseudomonadota bacterium
GGGTCTTCGGATCGCGGTAGGCATGGGTCACCACCCAGTCGTAAATGGCGCGGGCTTTTTGCTCGTCGGTCTTGGCCCCTTGGGTGGCCTGTTTGGCGGTCTTTAAGACAATGCCATCGGTCGGCAACAGGCGTGTGGGGCGGGTGTAGTAGCGCAAGGTGTCGGCGCTCTCGGCCACAAAGCTGCGGCCTGCCGTCAACTCGGCAGCGCGGTTTTGGGTGTGGACGCGGCTGGTGATCTCGATCACCGGGCGAACGCCCTCGGCAAACTCGGCCACCACAAAACGGGCCCCTTCCACCAAGTCGCTGCCCATGCGAGCGGTGCCGTTGCTGCTGATGCGGGTGTCCAGCGATTTTTGCCATTCGGTGTTCATGCTGGGCACTGGCAACCAGACGCGCGTGGCGCCTTGTGGCTCGGCAATTTCGACGCGGGTGGTCACATCAAATGTGCGCCAAGTGCCGACAGCTGGCGCAAATTTGCGCTCGGTGTTTGAAGCGGCGGCGGGGGTTTGGGCGTGCAACCAAGCAGGTGCAGCGATCATGGCGCCCAGTGCGGCGCCTCCTTTGAGCCAGGAACGGCGTGCGGTGGTCATGAGAAGAACTCCGAAATAGGGGTAAGACCTGTCGGCACACAAGAGGCATTCATGAAAGAACGCCAATGCCCCGAAGGCAGGTCGATGCGCACAAAAACGTGGAAGCACGGCGATTATGACCGACCCACCCCTTGCGCTTGGGCAGACCGCAAGGCTTTAGTTGGCCGATCGGTTGGGGCTTTTCACTGACCCCTCTTTCTCTGTGCGTTGCAACTCGCGCAGCCACCCACGGGCCTCTGCCCCTTGCCAATCGACCTCGCCCACCACACGCCAACGCGCGCGGCCATCGGGCCCAATCAACACGGTGGTCGGGTAGACACGCACACCCCACTGCCGGGTCAAGTCACCTTGCGGATCCAGCACGACAGGCATGTCGATGCGTTGTGCGGCCATAAATCGGCGCACTGTGCTGGCCGTCTCTTTGACGTTGACAGCCAGCACCTTCGGGGCGCGCTCTGAGTTGTTGTGCAGGGCCTGCAAAGAGGGCATTTCTTCGACACAGGGCGCGCACCATGTGGCCCAAAAATTGAGCACCACCACTTGGCCAGACAACTCGGCAGCGGTCCAGCGCTGGCCTTCCAGGTCGACCACATTCAAGGCGGGTGTGGCTTGCGTTCTTGGCCAAGGGGTCTTGTCAAACTGCGCGTGGGCAGAGCCGCTCGCCCCGATCAGGCCAGCCCAAAACAAAGCCGGCAGTATCTGCCACTGGAAGGGCAAAGAAAAAGAAAAGGGCCAGCGCCGCGCACCAGCCCCTAACGCCAACCGATGGGGCAAACGATGGGGCAACAGATGGTCCAACAGATGGTCCAACAGATGGACCAGCAGGGCGGCCTGAAGCGACGCCCCCCCCGGGTTGGGCATCACACGCGCTCAGTCACCCAAGCCTGCACACTGGCCATGGCCGCAGGCAGGGCTGCAGCGTCGGTGCCACCGGCCATGGCCATGTCGGGCTTGCCGCCGCCTTTGCCACCGACTTGGCCAGCCACAAAGTTGGCCAGCTCACCGGCCTTGACCTTGCCAGTGCAGTCGGCCGTCACGCCGGCCGCGATTTGCACTTTGTCACCGTCAACCGCGGTCAGCAAAATCACGGCCGCTGTTTTCAGCTTGTCTTTCAGTTTGTCCATGGTGTCGCGCAAAGTCTTGGCATCGGCACCGTCCAATTTGGCAACCAAGAGCTTGATGCCTTTGACATCGACCGCTTGGGTCAAAAGCTCGTCGCCTTGGGCCGAGGCCAGCTTGCCTTTGGCGGCTGCCAGTTCTTTTTCGAGGGCTTTGACTTGGTCGAGCACTTGGGCAATGCGGTTGTTCAATTCAGCCGGCTGGGCCTTCAGTGAACCTGCCGCTTGCGTCACGGTGTCTTCCAGCGACTGTAAATACGCCAACGCGTTTTGACCGGTCACGGCCTCAATGCGGCGCACGCCAGCGGCCACGCCACCTTCGGCAACGATCTTGAACAAGCCAATGTCACCGGTGGCTTTGACGTGCGTACCACCGCAGAGTTCACGGCTCGAGCCGATGTCGAGCACGCGGACTGTCTCACCATATTTTTCACCGAACAACATCATGGCGCCGGTTTTCTGCGCGCTTTCAATGTCCATGACGCGGGCTTGCGCTGCGCCGTTGGCCAAAATTTCTGCGTTCACTTGGGCTTCAATTCGGCGGATCTCTGCATCGGTTACCGGCGCGTTGTGGGCAAAGTCAAAACGGGTGCGCTCCGCGTTGACCAAGCTGCCTTTTTGCTGAACATGCGCGCCCAGCACTTCGCGCAGGGCTTTGTGCATCAGGTGAGTCGCGCTGTGGTTGCGCACGGTGGCGGCGCGCAGATCCATGTCCACATGCGCTTGCACCGCGTCGCCCACTTTCAGGCTGCCGGATTTCACTTCACCGTGGTGGCCAAACACATCGGCCTTGATCTTGAGCGTGTCGGCCACATGGAACTGCCCACCTGCGTTGTGCAGCATGCCCTGGTCGCCGACCTGACCGCCGGACTCGGCGTAGAAAGGTGTGGTGTCCAACACCACCACGCCAGACTGCCCTGCTTTGAGTTCGTTCACGGCATTGCCTTCGGCGTACAAAGCCAGTACTTTGGCGTTGGCCGTCAGGTCTTCATAACCCACAAAGTCGTTTCCAGCGCCAGCGTACTCCAGCGCCTTGTCCATTTTAAATTTGCCCGCTGCACGGGCCTGGGCTTTTTGCTTTTCCATGGCGACAGCAAAGCCGGCTTCGTCAACGGTGAGGCCGCGTTCGCGGCACACATCGGCTGACAAGTCGAGCGGAAAGCCATAGGTGTCGTGCAACTTGAAGGCCACTTCGCCGGGCAGCACTTTGACACCGCCTTCGAGGGCCGCGTCCAAGATTTGCATGCCGCTTTGCAGCGTCTCAAAGAAGCGCTCTTCTTCGACGCGCAAAACGTCGGAAATGCGCTCAGCCTGATCGGCCATGTTGGGGTACGCCGCGCCCATGAGCTTGACCAAATCGGGCACCAACTTGTGGAAGAACGGCGTCTTTTGGCCCAACAAATAACCGTGGCGAATGGCACGTCGGATGATGCGGCGCTGCACATAACCGCGTCCTTCGTTGCTGGGCACCACGCCGTCGCTCACCAAAAAGGCGGTGGCGCGGATGTGATCGGCAATCACGCGCAGTGACTTGTTGCTCAGGTCGGTGCAACCGGTTTCGCGTGATGCGGCCTTGATCAGCGCATCAAAAATATCGATCTCGTAGTTGCTGTGCACGTGCTGCAAGATGGCGGCCAAGCGCTCCAGGCCCATGCCGGTGTCCACACAAGGCGCGGGCAGTGGCGTGACGGCACCGGTCTCGTCCATGTTGAACTGCATGAACACGTTGTTCCAGATTTCGATGAAGCGGTCACCGTCTTCATCGGGGCTGCCGGGTGGACCGCCAGGAATGTGTGCGCCGTGGTCGTAAAAAATCTCGGAGCAAGGACCGCAAGGGCCGGTGTCGGCCATCATCCAGAAGTTGTCGGATTTGTAGCGGCCACCCTTGTTGTCGCCGATGCGGATGATGCGGTTTTCTGCCTTCACCCGCTCAGGGGTCCAGCCGGCTTTGACAAAAATGTTCTCCCAAATCGCGTGGGCTTCGTCGTCTTCCATGTACACCGTGGCGTACAGCTTGTCGGCGGGCAGTTTGTAGACCTGGGTCAGCAACTCCCACGCCCACTCCAACGATTCGCGCTTGAAATAGTCGCCAAAGGACCAGTTGCCCAGCATCTCGAAGAAGGTGTGGTGACGGGCGGTGTAGCCCACGTTTTCCAAGTCGTTGTGCTTGCCACCGGCGCGCAGGCAGGCTTGCACAGAGGCAGCACGCACGTAAGAGCGCTTGTCAGAACCCAAGAAAACATCTTTGAACTGCACCATGCCCGAGTTGGTGAACATCAGCGTCGGGTCGTTGCCCGGCACCAAAGGGCTTGAGGCCACCACGGTGTGTCCCTTGGACTCAAAAAAGTCGAGGAATGATTTACGGATGTCGGCAACGGAGAAAACGGGTTGGCTCATGGTGTTTTTGGCTTGAGGTGCAACCGGTCATTATAAGTTTGCCCCCAGCGCCAGTTGTCTGGGTGACAGCGCGCCCAAGCCCGCTGCGGTAAGGTACTGAAGATGGCACAATTTATTTAACAGGTTAAATAATTTCGGAGACACCATGGACATGAAAACTTCACCCCTCGCCCAACTGAACGACCCCAGTTTGCTCAAGACCGATGCCCTGATTAACGGGCAATGGGTGGCGGGCGCGCAACGCTTTGAGGTCACCGATCCAGCCACAGGGCAAAGCCTGGCGAGTGTTGCCAACTTGGGCGCCACCGAAGCCGAAGCCGCCATTGCCGCTGCCAATGCCGCATGGCCCGCCTGGAGAGCCAAAACCGCAAAAGAGCGCAGCATCATCTTGCGCAAATGGTTTGACCTGCTGATCGCCAACACCGAAGACTTGGCCCGCATGATGACCGCTGAAAACGGCAAACCCATTGCCGAATCGCGCGGCGAGGTGGCCTATGGCGCCAGCTTTGTCGAGTGGTTTGCCGAAGAGGCCAAACGCGTCAATGGCGAAACGCTGCCCCAGTTCGACAACAACCGTCGCCTGCTGGTGCTGAAACAACCGATTGGGGTCTGCGCGGCCATCACCCCTTGGAATTTTCCACTGGCCATGATCACCCGCAAGGTGGCTCCGGCGCTGGCCGCAGGCTGCCCGGTGGTCATCAAACCCGCAGAGCAAACGCCCCTCACCGCTTTGGCCGCCGCCGAGTTGGCCCTGCGCGCGGGCATTCCAGCTGGCGTGCTCAACATCATCACCGCAGACGGACCGCAGAGCATCGCCATAGGCAAGGTGCTCTGCGCCAGCGATGTGGTGCGTCACATCAGCTTCACAGGCTCGACCGAAGTCGGCCGCATCTTGATGGCCCAATCGGCACCCACCGTGAAAAAAATGTCGTTGGAGCTGGGTGGCAACGCGCCTTTCATCGTGTTTGAAGACGCCGACATCGACAGCGCCGTCGAAGGCGCGTTTGCCAGCAAATACCGCAACGCCGGCCAAACCTGCGTTTGCTCCAACCGGTTTTATGTGCAGGAATCTGTGTACGAAGAGTTCGCCACCAAATTTGCGGCCAAAGTCAAAACCGCCAAAGTGGGCAATGGCTTTGCCGATGGCGTGAACCAAGGCCCTTTGATCGAGCCCTCCGCCATCGAAAAAGTGGAACGGCATGTGAAAGACGCCATTGCCAAAGGCGGTCGCGTGTTGACCGGCGGCCATCGGCTGGACGGCCAGTTCTTTGAGCCCACCGTGATCGCGGACGCCACCGCCGACATGGTGTGTGCGCGCGAAGAAACCTTTGGCCCCTTTGCGCCCATCTTCAAGTTCAAGACCGAACAAGACGCGATTTTTGCCGCCAACAACACCGAGTTTGGCTTGGCCAGTTACTTCTACAGCCGCGATGTGGGCCGCATCTTCCGCGTGAGTGAAGCGCTGGAATACGGCATGGTGGGCATCAACGTAGGCATTTTGGCCACCGAACACGTGCCTTTTGGCGGCGTCAAACAATCGGGCTTGGGCCGCGAAGGCTCGCACCACGGCATGGACGACTACGTGGAAATCAAATACCTCTGCGTGGGGGACATCCTCAAGTAAACTAGGCTGCTTCGCGGGTGTCGTTCAATGGTAGGACTCTTGCTTCCCAAGCAAATAACGTGGGTTCGATTCCCATCACCCGCTCCATGCCTCCAAAGCTTTTCGCTGATTTCGGGGCCTGCACACAGCCCCATGTGTGCGGCTCACGACACACCGCCCCCTGACTTTCACACCCGTCACGTCACCCATATGGGTGATGCGCTGTCAATCACCGGCTGCGCTCAACCGCCGCATGCCACGCCGCCAGTTGCGCTTGGGCTTGGTCCCGGCTGCATTGCGGCTCAAACACACGATCGACCGCGAGCCGCTCTTTGAGCTGGGTCGGCTCACTGAACACCCCCGCCTGCAAGCCCGCCAAGAGGGCGGCGCCGAGTGCGGTGGTTTCGGTGGTTTTGGGGCGCACCACGGGCAACCCCATCAGATCGGCTTGCATTTGCATGAGCAAATTGTTGGCGCAGGCACCGCCATCCACTCTGAGCGCACTCACGCTCAACCCTTGGTGCTGGGCGGCATCGCGTTGCATGGCTTGCAACAACACGGTGCTTTGCAACGCAATGCTTTCTAAGGCGGCACGCGCGATGTGCGCCACTGTGCTGCCTCGCGTCAAGCCTTGAATGCTGCCCCTGACATGCGGCAACCAATAGGGGGCGCCCAAGCCCGCAAAAGCGGGCACCAGCACCACACCATCGGAGTGAGGCACGCTCGCGGCCAGGGCTTCAACTTCGTGGCTGTGGGCAATGGCCTTGAGACCATCGCGCAACCACTGCACCACCGCGCCACCAATGAACACGCTGCCCTCGAGTGCATACACCGGCTTTGCTCCGGGGTGCGGTTGCGCGGCGCAGGTGGTGATCAAACCGTTGGCACTGGTGGGCGCCATATGGCCGGTGTGCATGAGCATGAAGCAGCCCGTGCCATAGGTGTTTTTGACATCGCCCGGTTGCAAACAAGCCTGTCCCAGCAACGCTGATTGTTGGTCGCCGGCCACCCCGCCAATGCGCAGCGCCGCATCGCCTCGGCCCAGCAAACCGGGTGTGACTTGACCAAAATCAGCCACCGAGGGCAAGACCTCGGGCAAGACACTGCGCGGAATGTTCAAAAGGCGCAGCAAGTCATCGTCCCATTGCCCGGTGTGGATATTGAGCATCAGGGTTCGGCTGGCGTTGCTGACATCGGTCACATGCCTTTGACCGCCCGTGAGTTGCCAAATCAGCCAACTGTCGACAGTGCCAAAAGCCAGCTCGCCTGCCTCTGCCTGCGCGCGGGCACCGGGCACGTTGTCCAGCAACCAGCGCAGTTTGGTGCCCGAAAAATACGGATCCAGTCGCAATCCTGTTTTGGCTTGCACCCCGTCTTCAGCCCCTTGGTCTTTGAGCTGCTGACACAGGGGCTCGGTGCGGCGGTCTTGCCAAACGATGGCGTTGTGCAACGGTTGACCTGTTCGGCGGTGCCACAACACCGTCGTCTCACGCTGGTTGGTGATGCCAAGGCCTTGAATATCGGCCGGCGTCAGCCCCCCTTGCGCGAGCGCTTGGCGGGCGGTGTCCAGCTGGCTTTGCCAGATGGCCATGGGGTCGTGCTCAACCCAGCTCGGCTGGGGGTAAATTTGCGCAAACTCGGCCTGCGCCATGCTGTGCACCGTGCCATCCTCGCGAAAAACAATGGCTCTCGAACTGGTGGTGCCTTGGTCCAATGCCAAGAGGTAAGCGCGTGAATCGGCGGAGCTCATGTCAACAAATCTTTCAAAATAAAGGCCAGGTCAATCCCATTTGGTGCGATCAGGTTGCCGACGCGACCACACAGTGCACGTCCCAATCGCGCAGCAATCGCTCAAACGCCGCATCGGGCGGGGTGTCGGTGAACACGGTGTGCACGGCTTTGATGGGGGCCATCTCGATCATGGCGGGGCGGCCCATTTTGCTGCCATCGGCCACCAGCCAAACTTGGCGCGACTGCTCCACGATGGCACGCGCCACCATCACCTCGCGCATGTCGAAATCGCGCAATGCCCCATCGCTGTCGATACCGCTGATGCCGATCAAGCCGATGTCCACCTTGAACTGGCGAATGAACGACAAGGCCGACTCGCCCACCACGCCCAAGTCTTCGTGGCGCACCGTGCCGCCGGCCACCACCACTTCGCATTGGGGATTGGCGCTCAAGATTCGGGCCACGTGCAAATTGTTGGTGATGACCCGAAGGTCTTGGTGATGCAAGAGCTCGTGCGCCACCGCCTCAACCGTGGTGCCAATGTTCATGAACAAGCTGCTGCCGGGAGGAATGGCCGCGGCCACGGTTCGCGCAATTCGCTGCTTGGCCTCGGCGTGGGTGCGCTGGCGTTCGGCATAAGCCGTGTTGCGGCTGCTGCTGTCAATCACCCGCACCCCACCATGAAAACGCTCAATGACCCCGGCTTCGCTCAAACGCGAAATATCGCGCCGAACCGTTTGCAAGGTGGTGTGAAACTGCTCAGCCAAAGCCTCTGTTTTGAGGCTGCCATGCTCGCGCACGGTCTTCAGCATCGCGAGTTGTCGGGGATTGAGTGCCATAGACATGGTGTTGTTGTACAGGGTCTGGCCCGCCCGATCATTAGGGAATGCGAGCATACGCGAAGTTGTCATTTAGGCGGTATAAACACGAAAACGAAAAATAACGAACATTCTTCGAACCCGTATTTTCACTTAAATGACGCGAAAAAGTCTTCTTTCGTGGGCTCAAGGTCTGCCTCAACCCCTCGCCGATGTGCTGGTGATTGGGGGGGGCGCGACCGGTTTGGGCGTCGCGGTGCATGCCGCACTGGAAGGCCGTCAGGTCGTGCTGGTTGAAGCCCGAGACTTTGCGGCGGGCACGTCATCGCGCTCCACCAAACTGTTGCACGGGGGCGTGCGTTATTTGGCTCAAGGGCGTATCGCGTTGGTGCGCGAAGCTTTGCGCGAGCGAGGCACCCTGTTGAAGTTAGCCCCTCATTTGGCCCAACCCCTGCCCTTTGTCGTGGCACAAAAAAGCGGGTGGTCTTGGTTGGTCACCAGCATCGGGCTCAAGCTGTATGGCGCCATGGCTGGACGCTTGGGTTTGGGCTCAACAGACCTCTTGAGCGCCGCCACACTGCGGCAACTGATGCCGCAACTGCCCGACGCGGTTGCGGGCATTCGCTATTGGGACGGGCAATTTGAAGACGCACGGCTGGCCTTGGCACTGGCCAGAACCGCAGACACCGCAGGTGCTGCCATGCGCAACCACACGCGTGTGACCGGCATCAAACGCCAAGACGAGGGTTGGCGCGTCAGCCTGCTGGACACTTTGAGCGGCGAAACCGCCACCGTACACACCCGCTGCGTGGTGAATGCCACTGGCGTGTGGATAGACGCGTTGCGGGATCAAGCCCTGACGGCCACCGGCCAAAGGCACAACACCACCCCCATGGTTCGGCCGAGCCAAGGCGTGCACTTGGTGGTCGACCGCAAAACCTTTCCGCTGCATCAGGCGGTGCTGGTGCCCAAAACCAGCGATGGACGCGTTTTGTTTGCAGTGCCGTGGCTAGGTTCCACCTTGATTGGCACCACCGACACCCCACGAGACGATGCGCCCAACGAGCCCCAAGCCACCTCAGACGAGTTGAGGTTTTTGTTTGAGCAAACGCGCATCAGCTTGGGGGTGACCTTGCGCCCTGAGGATGTGCGCAGCATTTGGGTCGGCCTCAGGCCCTTGGTGAATGCGCAGCCGCAACATGCCAGTGCCGATGTGTCGCGTGAGCATGTGATCCAACGCGATGCACCGGGCTTTGTCACCATCACCGGCGGCAAATGGACCACCTACCGTGCCATGGCGCAAGCGTTGATGCAGGCCTTGGTGGATGCCGGTGATTTGCCCATTGCCCAGCGCCCAGCTCACACCGACCAACACCGATTGCACGGCTACACCCGCAATGTCCCTGTCACGGGTTTGCAGCAAGCCCCCGGCTTGCATCTGCTGGGCAGCGATGCCACCGAAGTGGCGCAACTGCCCGGACACGACCGCCTTTTGGGGCTGGGCTTGACCGAGTCGCTGGTGCGGTTCAGTGCACGTCATGAGTGGGCCGTCACAGTCGAAGATGTGCTGGCGCGCCGGTGGCGGGTGCTTTTTTTAGATGCCCGATTGGCCCAACAATTGGCCCCACGGGTGGCCGACATCTTGCGAGAGGAAACGGGAATTGACCCCCAACTCGACGCATTTTTGTCGCTCAGCCAACAATACATGCTCAAAGATTCGGAGACACCTTGTGAATAAATCGAACGCCGTTCGTTACGGCATCATTGGCTGCGGCATGATGGGGCAAGAACACCTGCGCAACATCGCCCTGCTGCCCGGTGCCAGCGTGAGTTGCATTTTTGAACCCGACGATGGCATGGCCGCTGGCAGCTTGGCCTTGGCCCCAGGAGCGAGACGGGTAGGCAGTTTGGCCGAGGTGGTAACCGCGCCCGACGTGGACTGCCTGTTGATTGCCAGCCCCAACTTCAGGCACGCCGAACAACTGCGCGAAATCGCAGCCCTGCGCCCGCTGCCGCTGCTGCTCGAAAAACCCGCCTGCACCTCATTGCAAGATGTGCGCGAACTCGCGGCCTTGGGCCAAAGCTACCCCGCGCCCATCTGGATCGCGATGGAATACCGCTACATGCCACCCGTGGCCCGTCTGGCCGAAGAGGTGCACCAAGCGCAACACACCGGCCCCATGAAAATGCTCTCGATTCGCGAGCACCGCTTTCCGTTTTTGGTGAAGGTGGGCGACTGGAATCGTTTCAACCGCTACACCGGCGGCACCTTGGTCGAAAAGTGCTGCCACTTTTTTGACCTGATGCGTCACCTTACGCGCAGTGAGCCGGTGCGGGTGTTTGCCTCGGCCTCAGCCGATCACAACCATTTGGACGAACGCTACCCCGACGGGACGCCCGACATTGTGGACAACGCCTATGTGATTGTTGACTTTGCCAGTGGCCAACGGGCTCTGCTGGAGTTGTGCATGTTTGCCGAGGGCGCGCGTTACCAAGAAGAGATTTCGGTGGTGGGGCCGAAGGGCAAAGCCGAATGTTTCGTGCCTGGCCCCGGTCGTTTTTGGCCTGCCCATTTGGGTGCGGCCCCTGTGCCCAAAGTGGTCATCAGTCCGCGCGATCCCAAAGGCCCCTGGGAGTTGGATGTGCCCGTGGACCCCGTGGCCTTGGCGGCGGGCGACCACAACGGCTCCACCCTATACCAACACCAACGCTTCAACGCCGTGGTGCGCGGCGCAGGTCAGGTGGAGGTCAGCCTGAACGATGGTTTGGCCGCCGTGATGATGGGCTTGGCCGCGCAGGAGTCAGCCCGCACCGGCCAAGCCATCAGCTTGCTGGAGGGCGACTACGCGCTCTCTTGGGGCCACAACTGATCCACATGTCAGTTCAGCACTTGCTTCAAGAACACAGCAGCGCGTTGCCAGTCCAACGCGGTCATGGCATGACCACCGCTTCGGCTGTGCCAACGCAAACGCTCAGGGGCCGCTTGCCAAGCCGGTTGCAGGTGCTCAAACATCGCCCGACTGCCCGCGGGGTTGGCCCACAGGTCGTCCTCGGCCTGCAAAATGCACAAGCCCCGTGGCGCCAGTGCGTGCAGGCCATCGGCGGGCCAATTGTTTTGCTCACAAAGCGCTTGGTGTTGGGGGTTTTGCACCAAGGGCGACAACCAGTGGGGAAACCGCTCAGCCAAATCGGCCAGACTTTCTGCGCCGGCATGGGCGGGTTGCAATCGGCTGACGCCGCCGGTGCCCGAGTTGTGCGACACCAGCGCCTGAATTCGAGGGTCCCACAGCGCCGCCGCCATGGCTGCTTTGCCACCACGAGAGTGCCCAATGACCGCGATCTTGGGCGCCTGCAAAGACTGCTCCAATGCCGTGATGCTGTAGCTCATGCCCCAAGCCCACACGGCGGTCGCCGACCAAGGCACTTCGGGCCAATGCGCATGAACCGGCCCTCCGCGCTGAGCGTCGGGCCCATCCCAAGCCAAGCCCACCCGATCAAACCAAGCCAAAGCCACCCCCTGCTCCAGCACCGCATGAATCGCGGCCTCATTGACCACATGGGGCCAACAGCCATCGGGGCTGAGCAGCGTGATGTCGGTCTGTGGGCCCAAGGGCTCGGCTCGGTACAACAGCCACGACACCCAAGCGGGCTGTCCCACGCTGATCTGCCAAACACTCACCCGGTGCTGGGCACCTTGCCATTGGTGAGCCAACACCCCTTGGCACGGGTCATCTTGGGGTGGCAAAGGCCCAAACAGGGCGCTGAGAGCGTCCAAATGTGGCGCCGAATGCGTCGAAAAATGGGTCGAATCATTCATCATTCGTACAAACGATAGTTGTTTTTTCCAGAGCTTGCTCTACATTTTGTTCCATCAACACAACCGGAGACTTTCAATGAAATCCATTCAAATCACTTCTCTCGCTTTGGCCTTGGGCTTGTCGGCCATCGCGCCCTTGGCCATGGCCGGCGAAGTCCGCGTCATGTGCTACCAAGACGGCGTGGAGTGCGACGTGACGGCCGAATTGGCCAAACGCTTCGAAGCTGCCAATCCCAACACCAAAATCATCATCGACACGGTCCCCTACAAAACCGTGGTTGAGCAATTGCCCGTGCAACTGGCTGCAGGCCAAGGCCCTGACATTGCCCGCGTGACCGACTTGGGTGGTTTGTCCAAGTTTTATTTGGACATTTCCAAAGACCTGAAAAACCGCAAATACTTTGACGACAACTTCGGCGCCACCGCGCCTTGGCTGCGCCCCTCGGCCAACGACAAGGGTGTCTACGGCTTCATGTCCCAGTTGACCATGACGGGCCCGTTTGTCAACAAAACTCTGTTTGAACAAGCCAAAGTGCCCATGCCAGGCGCCAAAGCCACTTGGGACCAGTGGGTGGCCGCTTCGCGTCAAGTGGCCAAAGCCACCCAAACCAAAGCCTCGATTGCTTGGGACCGTTCGGGTCACCGCTTCGCTGGCCCTGCCATCAGTTATGGCGCCAAAATTTTTGATGGCAAGGGTGAGCCCGTCATCGATGCAGGCTACAAAACCGCCGTCAACAAGTTTGTCGATTGGCACAAAGACGGCACCATGATGCGCGAAGTCTGGGCCGGCTCGGGCGGCTCGACCTACGCCTCGTCGATTGACGAATTCATCAACGGCAACGTGGTGATGGTGTTGGCTGGCAGCTGGCAAATCGGCAACTTGCAAAAGAAGGTCGGCACCAACTTTGATTGGGTGGCCGTGCCCAACCCTTGCGGCCCAGCCGCTTGCTCTGGCATTCCCGGCGGTGCTGCTTGGGTGGCCTTGAAGACCAGCAAGTCGCCCAAAGAAACCGCGGCCTTCTTGGAGTTCATGGCTTCTGAAACGGCTTACGCTGAATTCACAGCCCGCACCAACAACATTCCTGCGCATGCCGGTTTGGCCAAAAAAGGCGTCAACTACGCCAGTGCCGATCCTGCATCGAAAGCCGCTTTGGGCGTGTTCGGCGCTGGCGTGAGCACGCTCGCTCCGACGGCTTACCAGTTCCAAGGCTTCAAGTTCAACCGCGCCATCATGTTGCCCACGGTCACCCGCGTGACCCAAGCCATCGTGGGCGAGATGAGCACGGACGAAGCTGTGAGCAAAATCAGCGCCGACATGAAGGACGCGATCCAGCAAGCCCAGAAGTGATAGCAATCGAGGTGACACGCTTCAGCGTGTGAACCACAGGGGCATCCAAGGGATGCCCCTTTTTTGGAAATCTCTCCCGTTTCGGCGCCTTCCGTTAGAACGAAAGTGGTCAATGACCTTTCTTGCTTATTTCTTCAACCTGTTCGAGCCGCTGTTCAAGCTGGGCCAACGGCTGCTGGGTGTGCAGCGCTTGGGTTGGCTGTTTGTGGCGCCGAACCTGCTGGTTTTTGGCCTGTTTTGTTTCTTGCCGATCATGATCAACGTGGTCTATGCGACCACCGGTGGCGTCAACTTGATGCCTTGGGATCGGCCC
>JBJOIR010000056.1:0-13188 GCA_046047055.1 Pseudomonadota bacterium
CCGATTGACCCACACCGCTTTTGAGAACACCGAGTCAGAGAACATCGAGTTAGAGAACGAAACCCCTGCCTTCCCTCCTGAAGAAAAGGCCCCCAGCAAAGCAGCACGCCAGAGCGCACCCCCAACACCCAAGACCAAACGAGCAACAACCGATCGCACGTCCAGCGACAGGGCCGAACCCGCCAGGGCTGAACAGCAAGCGCCTTCAAAACAACGGGCCATGCCGGCCCCCTCCCGCCCCAAACGCCGAACAGGCCCCAGCAAACTGTTTGTGCTGGACACCAACGTGCTGATGCACGACCCCATGAGCCTGTTCCGCTTTGAGGAACACGACGTCTTTTTGCCGATGATCGTGCTGGAAGAGTTGGACGGCCATAAAAAAGGCATGACCGAAGTGGCGCGCAACGCCCGCCAAGCCAGCCGCTCACTCGACGCGCTGGCCCAGGCGCAAGGCGCCGACTTGGGCAAAGGCTCGCCCCTGAACACCACTGGCCACAACGACGCAACCGGACAGTTGTTTTTCCAAACCCAAGCGCTTGACCTGAGCTTGCCTTTGGCCCTGCCACAAGGCAAAGCCGACAACCAGATCTTGGGGGTGGTGAAGGCCTTGGGGCAAATGCACGCCCCCCGAGACGTGGTGTTGGTGTCCAAGGACATCAACATGCGGGTCAAGGCCCGCGCTTTGGGCTTGCAGGCTGAAGACTACCAAAACGACAAAACACTGGAAGACGGTGATTTGCTGTACCCCGGCTCCTTGGCCTTACCGCCAGATTTTTGGCTCAAGAACGGCAAGACCGTGGAGAGCTGGCAGCAAGGCACGCACACCTATTACCGGATCAGCGGGCCCATCGTGCCCAGCTTGTTCATGAACCAGTTTGTGTTTTTTGAGGCTCCAGGCGAACCCAGTCTGTATGCGCGGGTCACTGAGATCCGAGGCAAAACAGCGGTCTTGCGTACTTTGAAAGACTTCAACCACCAAAAGAACGCGGTTTGGGGTGTGACCACCCGCAACCGCGAACAAAATTTTGCGATGAACCTGCTGACCGATCCGGAAGTGGACTTCGTGACCTTGGCAGGTACAGCGGGCACCGGCAAAACGCTGATGGCGCTGGCCGCCGGGCTGACGCAAGTGCTGGATGACCGCCGCTACACCGAGATCATCATGACCCGTGCGACCGTGAGCGTGGGTGAAGACATTGGCTTTTTACCCGGTACCGAGGAAGAAAAAATGGGCCCATGGATGGGCGCATTGGACGACAACCTCGAGTTTTTGGCCAAGGGCGATGGCGGCAATGCCGGCGAATGGGGCCGCGCCGCCACCAACGAATTGATCAAGAGCCGCATCAAGATCAAGAGCATGAACTTCATGCGCGGTCGCACATTCATGAACAAATACGTCATCATCGACGAAGCGCAAAACTTAACCCCAAAGCAGATGAAGACGCTGATCACCCGCGCAGGGCCCGGCACAAAAATCATCTGCATGGGCAACTTGGCTCAAATCGACACACCCTATTTGACCGAGGGTTCTTCGGGCCTCACCTATGCCGTTGACCGCTTCAAGGGCTGGGCGCACGGAGGGCACATCACTCTGGCCCGGGGTGAGCGCTCAAGATTGGCCGACTTCGCCAGCGAAGCGCTGTAAGGCGGCTCCAGTGCCGTGGGCACTGGCGGCTGTCGACTGTCGGTGAAGGGTCTCAGTAATCGTCACTGAGACCCGAAGCCAAACTTTCAAAACGCGTGAGGTTCTTCAGGAAGGTCAATCGGACCGTGCCTGTGGGTCCGTTACGCTGTTTGCCGATGATGATTTCAGCCACCCCGGGGTCTTTGGAATCTTTGTTGTAGTAGTCGTCGCGATAAATGAACATGATGATGTCGGCATCTTGCTCAATGGCGCCCGACTCGCGCAAATCGCTCATCATGGGGCGCTTGTCGGTGCGTTGTTCGACGCTTCGGTTCAACTGTGACAGCGCAATCACCGGGCATTGCAGCTCTTTGGCGAGCATTTTTAGACCCCGAGAAATCTCACCCAATTCGGTCGCACGGTTGTCGCCACCCGAGCCTCCCGAACCGCTCATCAGTTGCAAATAGTCCACCACAATCAGGCCCAGCTTGCCGCACTGCCGTGACAAACGGCGGGCATTGGCGCGCAACTCAGAAGGCGTGAGGCCCGGCGTCTCGTCGATGTGCAAAGACACGGTGCGCAACTTTTCGATGGCTTCGGTCAATCGCGGCCATTCATCGTCGTTCAGCTTGCCGGTGCGCAAATGGCCTTGGTCGATGCGACCAATCGAGCCCACCACACGCACCGCCAATTGGCGGTGCGCCCATTTCCATCGAAAAAACGGCAACGGGCAATCCTTCGTTCAAAGCCACGTGCTCAGCAATGTTGATGGCAAATGCGGTCTTGCCCATCGAGGGACGCGCGGCCAACACCACCAGGTCGCCCGACTGCAAGCCCGAGGTCATGCGGTCCAAATCGTAGAAGCCGGTCGGCACCCCTGTGATGTCGTTGGGGTTGTCGGCCATTTCTTGCACACGGTCGAGCAGCTCCACCACCAAGGTGTCCATGGACTGAAAGCCCTGCTTCATGCGCGAGCCTTCTTCACCAATGTTGAAGATTTTTTGTTCCGCTTCGTCCAAGATCCGGTCAATCGCCTTGCCTTGGGGGTTGAAGGCGTTGGTGGCGATCTCGTCACTGGCCGACACCAGTTTGCGCAAGATGGAGCGCTCTCGCACGATCTCGGCATAGCGGCGAATGTTGCTCGCGCTGGGCACGTACTGCGCCAAAGAATTCAAGTAACCCAGGCCGCCCATCTCGGCGGTTTTCCCTTGGTTTTGGATGTATTCGCTAACGGTGATGACGTCAGCAGGCTTCGAGGCATTGATGAGCGCCCCAATGGCCGCATAAATCAGGCGGTGCTCGTGCCGGTAAAAATCCGAATCCACCAACAAATCGCCCACCCGGTCCCAGGCCCCGTTGTCCAGCAACAAGCCCCCCAAAACACTCGACTCGGCTTCGATGGAATGGGGTGGAACACGCAATTTTGCAATTTGGCTGTCTGAAGACAGATCAGAGGGAAACTCGTTCAAATGGGAAGAGAAAACAGCAGACATGAAGAACCGAACAATCAAAAAGCCATGTTAACGCCCGAAGGCCTCTTCGTCATGGGACAACCCTGTGGATAAGCATGGGGAATACGGTGGGCAACCGTGGACAACTCAGCTTGGCAAACGAAGTGATGCACCAAAGAAAAAGCCCTTCCGAAAGGGGAAGGGCTTTTCAATATTTGGGGTGGCTGATGGGGCTCGAACCCACGACAACAGGAATCACAATCCTGGACTCTACCAACTGAGCTACAGCCACCGTAGAGTCGTAATTATAGCCTGAAGCTCACGACTTTTTCACTTCTGAATCGGCCAACTTGGCAGGTTTTTCAGTGCGCATTTCCACTTTGTATTTGGCTTTCAAACTGGCCAAATAAGCTTGTGCTTCGGCTTGGCCCCAGAGTCGGGCAAATTGCTGCCGGCTCTGCTCGGAGAGTTGTGCGCTGGCTTCGGGGCGAGCCACCACTTTGTTCACGCGCACCACAGCGTAACCCTGCGCACCCAAATCAACTCCCACCAAAACGGGCATTTTTTCGGGGTTGGCGCGCAAAGCCGCATCCACGACGGCTTGAGGCAAGTTTTGCGATTGGTCACGCGACACCGTCAAGGCACTGCCCAAGCTGGCTTGGCTGGCATCGGCAGTCCATGCTTTCAGGTTATTTTGGCCTTCGACCTTGGCCAATTCTGCCGATTGCGTGGCGATCAAACGTTGACGCACTTCGGCTTTGACTTCGTCGAAAGGACGAACAGCTGCCGGACGGTGCGTCACCACACGCGCAGACACCAGGGTATTGGTGCCCACTTCGATGGCGGCCGTGTTGCGGCGCTTGCCAATAGCGTCATCCGAGAACAGCGCTTGCAACAATTTGGGGTTAGCCAAGTAGCCCTGCACACCCGCGGCAGGCGTGGCGGTCACGCCCTGGGCTTTTTGCAGGGGCAACTTCAGGCGCTCGGCCACTGGCGCCAAGCTGTCGGCTTGCTCGTACACGCTGTTGCTGAAAGTCTCGGCCATTTCTGCAAATTGGCGTTGGGCTTGTTGCTTGCGCAAATCGGCTTCCAATTGCGGGCGCATCGACTCAAATGAAGGGACCTGAGGCAACTTGATGTCGGTCAACTGAATGATGTGAAATCCAAAGTCCGATTCGACGATCTCGCTGATACTGCCTTTTTGCAAAGCAAAAGCGGCATCTTCAAATGGTTTGACCATGGCGCCACGGGCGAAAAAGTCCAAATCACCGCCACGGCTGGCCGACCCAGAATCGTCCGAATTTTTTCGTGCCACATCGGCAAACGATTTAGGCGCTTTGCGCACAGTCTCTAACAAGGCTTCAGCTTTGGCTCGGGCTTTTTGTTTTTCGGATGCAGGCAGATCTTTGGCTGCGTTCACCAAAATGTGACTGGCGCGGCGTTGCTCTTGACCGGCCAAGCGTTGCAGGTTTTGTTCGTAATAAGTCTTCAGGTCTTGTTCGGGCAGCTCGATGCGCTTTTGGATGGATGCGACGTCCAGCACCAAGTATTCAACATCGGCATTTTCGATGGAGCGGAAACGCTCCGAGTTGTCTTGGTAATAGCGCTGCAAATCTGCATCCACAACATTCACCTTGCCCTCGAAATCAGCAGGCAACCAGCGTTTGACTTGAATGTCGCGGCGCTGCAAGTAAGCGTCCAAGGCCATGTCGGTTTGACGCTGAGTGACCAAAACCGAGGCTTGCAAACCCGCCAACACCTGTTGATTGGACAAATCGCGCCGCACCCGAGCTTCAAGCATTTCAGGCGTCATGCCCTGGCTGGCCGCCAGTTGACGGTAGCGTTCCATATCGAGCTTGCCATCGGCATTGCGCAAGCCAGCAATTGAAGGGTCTTGTTGCAGATAGCGCGCCAAACGCTGGTCGCTGGTGATCAACAGCTGTTGCTCAGATGCCAAGGCAATCAAACGGTCATTGACCATGCGTTCAAGCGTGGCGTAACGGGCTTCTGCTGAATCCAACAGTTTGGGATCGAGGTTGGGCACCGACGCGCGAATGCGGTCAACTTCAGCTTGGTGGGCGGCATCCCATTCTGACTGGGTGATCTTTTGGCCATCGACCTTGGCCACCACGGCACCTTTGTCCTCAAACTGGGTATAGCCTTCAATGCCAAACAGCACAAATGAAGGAATGACCAACAGAAACAACAACCCCATCAAAATTTTGGAGTGGTTGCGAATGGAATCAAACATGTCTGAAGTCTCGTGTTGTCAAGAAAAAAGGCGAACACGGGGTTCGCCTTGACTTTGTGGGGTGGTGGGCGCTGACGGTCTCGAACCGCCGACCTACTCCGTGTAAAGGAGCCGCTCTACCAACTGAGCTAAGCGCCCCACTTGAAAAGTGTGATCAGTTCAAAGCATCCTTCAGGGCTTTGCCCGGACGGAATTTTGGAACTTTGGCTGACTTGATTTTAATCGCTGCGCCGGTGCGAGGGTTACGGCCCGTACGAGCAGCCCGTTTGCCAACGGCAAATGTGCCAAAACCCACCAAGGACACTGTGCCACCTTTTTTCAAGGTGATGCGCACGGCACCGATGGTGGCTTCCAATGCGCGGCCCGCTGCTGCTTTGGACAAGTCAGCTTGTTTTGCAATGTGTTCGATCAGTTCTGTTTTATTCACAAGAAACCTCTTGAAGTGACAAACCGGAGAAACCGGCAGTGGACATGTATTGGGGCACAGAGAAGTCTCTGTGGGGGTTGAATTCTAGCCCCGAATTCGAAACGCGGGGGGTGTGCGTGTCAGATTTTCGGATCAAAAAACAACCCCAAGCCGGCTCAAAGCGCTTGCTCAATGGCCCGGCCCACATCGGCCGTTTTGGCGGTTCCGCCCAAATCAGGGGTGCGAGGCGCATCCGCCCCCGCGGCCAACACCTTTTCAATGGCCGCCAACACCGCGTCATGCGCGGCTTTGTAGCCCAAGAATTCCAGCATCATGGCGCCGCACCAAATTTGTCCAATCGGGTTGGCAATGCCTTTTCCGGCAATGTCGGGCGCAGAGCCATGCACCGGTTCGAAAAGCGAAGGAAACTTCCGATCAGGGTTCAAATTGGCACTGGGGGCGATGCCGATGGTGCCGGTGCACGCTGGACCGAGATCACTCAAGATATCGCCAAACAAGTTGCTGGCAACCACCACATCGAAAAAGTCAGGGCGTTGCACAAAGTGCGCCGTCAAGATGTCGATGTGGAATTTATCCACCGAGATGCCGGGGTAGGCTTTGGCCATTTCTGCTACCCGCTCGTCCCAATAAGGCATGGTGATGGCAATACCGTTGGACTTGGTGGCGCTGGTCAGGTGCTTTTTGGGGCGGGTCTGGGCCAATTCAAAGGCAAATTTGAGCACGCGGTCCACCCCAATGCGGGTCATGATGGACTCTTGCATGACGATCTCTCGCTCGGTGCCCGGGAACATCCGACCGCCCACACTGGAGTATTCGCCTTCGGTGTTCTCACGAACAATGTACATGTCGATTTCGCCGGGCTGGCGTGGACTGCCATCGCGTCGAACCACTGGGGCAATGATGCCGGGCATCAGGCGGGCCGGCCGCAAATTGATGTATTGGTCAAACTCTCGCCGAAACAACAGCAAAGAGCCCCAGAGCGACACATGGTCGGCAATTTTGTCGGGCCAACCCACAGCGCCAAAATAAAGCGCATCGTGTCCGCCAATCTGGTCTTTCCAGTTGTCCGGCAGCATTTGGCCATGCTTCTCAAAATAGTTCCAACTGGAAAAATCGAAATGGTCAAAGTGGAGGTCGATGCCAAATTTGCGTGCCGCCGCGTCCATGACGCGCAGGCCTTCGGGCATGACTTCTTGGCCGATTCCGTCCCCTGGAATCACGGCAATGCGGTGCTGAGACATGGATTTACTTTCAAAAGGAATGTATCAATGCGGGGCCGACAGGGCCCTCTTGATCGCTGAGCTTACTGAAAAAGCCCAAGCTGGGCTTTCACTTTCGTGACGGCCGAACCACCAAGCTCACGCCCAAGGCCGTCAAAGCCGTCCCCGCCAAGGTCGCCGCGGTGATGGTTTCGCCAAACAGCACCCAAGCAATGAGCGCGGTGGTGGGCGGCACCAAATACATCAGGCTGGTGACCGAGGCGGCCGCGCCACGTTGAATCAACATGTACAACAGCGAACTGCCCCCCAGCGTGAGCCCCAGCACCGACCAAGCCATGGCGCCGACCAATTCGTTGTTCCAATGAATCGACTCGGGCTCAGCCAAAGCCAAGGGCAGCGTGACCACCAAAGCCGCCAGCAACTGCACGGTGTTGGCGGTCCGCACATCGCAAGGTTTGACGAAGCGCTTTTGGTAAAGCGTGCCAATGGTGATGCTGAACAACGCGCCCAAAGCAAACGCCATGTTGACCGGGGTGACGTGGTCCATGGGCGAGCCCAATGTGAGCTTGCGCCAGACCACCATGAGCAGACCGACAAAACCGAGCCACAAACCCAGCCACTGGCGCGGTGAGACGCCGGGTTGCTCAGCACCACGCAGGCTGTAAGACAACCAAATGGCCGTCAACACCGGCTGGAAACCAACGATCAGCGATGACAAGCCCGAGCCCATGCCGGCTTTGACCGCCGCCCACACGCCGCCCAAATAGCCGGCGTGCATCAGGATGCCAGTTACCGACAAATGCCACCACTGCGCGCGGTCACGTGGCCAAGCCACCCGAGCCCAGAAAATCCACAGGCCAAAACACAGGATGGAGAGTCCATAGCGCACCATCAAGAAACCAAACGGAGGGGCATGCGGCATGCCATACCGCGCGACGATGAAACCCGTGCTCCAGATCAGCACAAACACCACCGGCATAGCCTTGATCCAGGCCGTTGCTTCCTCGCTGCTGCTCATTTCACCCGTGCCCGAATTTCAGGCAGGGCCTTTTGCATGTAATAAACCATGGACCAAATGGTCAAAACAGCGGCAATCACGATCAGGACGACGCCCCAATCGCGCGTGTCGATGACACCGAACAACAGGCCGTCGTAGAGCAAGAAGGGAATGGCCACCATTTGAACGGTGGTTTTGAGTTTGCCCACCATGTGCACCGCCACGCTTTTGCTGGCGCCAATTTGGGCCATCCACTCACGCAAAGATGAAATAGCGATTTCACGGCCGATGATGATCAGGGCCACCAAAACATGGACTCGGTCCAATTGCACCAACATCAACAGGGCGGCGCACACCAAAAACTTGTCGGCGACGGGATCCAGAAAGGCACCAAAAGCCGAGGTTTGGTTCAGCTTACGTGCCAAATAACCATCCAACCAATCGGTGATCGCAAACAACACAAACATGACCGTGGCGATCGTGTTTTGCGTTTCAATCGTGAGGCTCTTCAGGTAATACACGCCAATGATCAAGGGGATCGCGACAATGCGCGTCCAAGTCATGAGGGTGGGGATCGTGAAAAACATGGTGTTCATTGTGGCATGGCTCACGAGATTTTCAGACCTCGGGGCCGCAAGATTTCAGTGCAAGGCGTTGTAAATGCTTTCAGCCAACTCGCGTGAAATCCCCTCCACGCTCAGCAAATCTTCGACGCTGGCGCTTTCTACACCCCTCACCCCGCCAAAACGCTGCAGCAATTTGGCCCGTTTTCGAGGGCCGATACCGGGGATGTCTTCGATCTTGCTGCCCCCCATGCGCACTTTGGCCCGCTGCGCCCGCATGCCCGTGATGGCAAAACGGTGGGCTTCGTCTCGAATTTGCGCCACCAACATCAGGGCCGCAGAGTCTTTGCCCAAATAGACTTTTTCGCGGCCATCGGCAAAGACCAATTCTTCCAAGCCCACCTTGCGGCCCTCGCCCTTTTCAACGCCGACGATGCGAGACAGATCGAGCCCCAGATCGGTGAAGACCTCTTTGGCCATCGAAACTTGGCCTTTGCCACCGTCAATGAGGACCAAGTCGGGCAAGCGGGCGTTGCCCTCCGCACTGCGCAAGGCTTCGGCCAATTTGCCATACCGGCGCATCAGCACCTGCCGCATGGCGGCGTAATCGTCGCCGGGCGTGATGTTCTCAATGTTGTAGCGGCGGTAATCGCTGCTTTGCATTTTGTGCTGGCGAAACACCACACAAGACGCTTGGGTGTTTTCGCCCGCCGTGTGTGAAATGTCAAAGCACTCGATGTGCAGGGCGTCCAGATCGTCGGGCGCCAAATCCAGCGCATCCGCCAAGGCGCGGGTTCGGGCTTGCTGCGAGCCCTCCTCGGCCAGCAAGCGGGCCAACTGAATGTCGGCGTTTTTCTCACTCATTTCCAGCCAAACCCGACGCTGCTCGCGCGGGTTGTGCACAGCCGCAATTTTGTACCCCGCTTGCTGCGAGAGCGCTGCCACCAAGTCCTTGTCCACCGCCACGCTGGTGATCAGCGCGGGAGGCACCGGAATGCCGATGTAGTGCTGGGCCAAGAAGGCTTCCAACACCTGCACCTCGATCGACACTTGGGGCTGTCCATCTTCTTCAACCGCCTCTAAGGCGTGTGCATCTTCCACATGCGCTGGAAAGTACGCACGGTCCCCCAAATGCCGACCACCCCGCACCATGGCCAAGTTGACACAGGCGCGACCGCCTTGCACCCGCACCGCCAAAATGTCCACGTCGGTGTCGGTGCCCGTATCCACCGACTGCTGGTGCAGCACGCGCGAAAGCGCCGTGATCTGGTTGCGCAACTCGGCGGCCAACTCAAACTCCAAACGTTCTGAGTGGGCCATCATCCGAGCTTCAATTTCTTGCAACAGGGCTTGGGTTTCGCCTTTCAAAAAGCGTTCGGCGTGCGACACATCTTCGGCATAAGCCTCAGGGCTGATCAGGTTGACGCAGGGGCCCGAGCACCGCTTGATTTGGTACAACAAACAAGGCCGGGTGCGGTTGGCAAACACCGTGTCTTCGCAGGTGCGCAGTCGAAAGACTTTTTGCAACAACTGGATCGACTCTTTCACCGCCCATGCGCTTGGAAATGGGCCAAAGTAACGGTGTTTCTTCTCGACGGCCCCTCGGTAGTAAGACACCCGAGGAAACGTCTGGGCTTCTGGCGCCCCATTTTTGGATTTCGCGACGCCAGCGCCCTGGCCCGTGAGCTTCAAGTAGGGGTAAGACTTGTCGTCCCTGAACAAAATATTGAAGCGCGGGCTCAGGGTCTTGATCAGGTTGTTTTCCAGCAGCAGCGCCTCGGCCTCCGAGCGCACCACCGTGGTTTCCATGCGGGCGATCTTGCTGACCATGTGGCCAATGCGTGTGCCACCGTGGTCTTTTTGAAAGTAGCTGGAGACCCGTTTTTTCAGTTGCTTGGCTTTGCCCACATACAGCACTTGGCCTTGGGCATCAAAGTAGCGGTAAACCCCCGGCAAAGCCGGAAGTGCTGCCACCTGTGCCAACAAGGATTCGTCGTGTTCAACCTTCATGACGCGTATTGTCGGGGCAAATAACCGCCCCCATGCCTTAACCTTATCGCCCACGCCCTCACCCGACCTCTCGGGGGCAAGCGACAATCCAGTCCATGTCACGCATGCAACTCTGGGACATTTTTTGTACCGTCATCGACAACCACGGCGATTTGGGCGTGTGTTGGCGCTTGTCTCGTCAGTTGGCCGATGCTGGACATTCGGTTCGGCTGTGGGTGGATGACGCTTCTGCGCTCGCTTGGATGGCACCCGAGGCAGCACGCTCGGCTGAAACCCCGTTGGCGCACGCCGCCTTGCCCCGCATCCAGGTGTTGCCCTGGAATGGCGCCAGCGACGCCACCTTGTTGGCCGACTTGCCGCCCGCCGATGTCTGGGTAGAAGCCTTCGGCTGCCCACTGCCCGAGGCATTTGTGGCCCATGCCGTCGCCACACGCTTTCAAGCTCCCGTCTGGATCAATCTCGAATACCTGAGCGCAGAAGATTGGGTGCCAGGTCTGCACGGTTTGCCCTCCCCTGTCATGAGCGGCCCGGCCAAAGGCTGGACCAAGCATTTCTTTTATCCCGGCTTTTCCCCCGAAACAGGCGGCCTGCTGCGTGAAACCGACCTGCTGGCAAGACAACAACGCTTCGACCGCACGGCTTGGCGCCAACGGCACGCTCCCGACCTGGACCCGGATGGCCTGCTGATCAGCCTGTTTTGCTACGAACCGGCTGCCCTGCCCCATTTGCTGCAACAACTGGTGGGAACGCCGCACCACCTGCTCGTGACCCCCGGTCGGCCGCTGGCAGCGGTGCAAAAAGCCTTGAGTGGCATGCCCGTTCAACCAACCTGGAGCGCCCTGCCCTACACCGACCAAGACGGCTTTGATGAAATGCTGTGGGCTTGTGATCTCAATTTTGTGAGAGGCGAAGACTCTTGGGTCAGGGCCATCTGGGCCGGCCAGCCTTTTGTTTGGCAGGTTTACCCACAAGATGACAACGCCCACCACGACAAATTGGCGGCTTTCTTGGACACCGTGAAGGCACCGGCCAGTTGGAAACACCTGCACCACATCTGGAACGGCATCGATTCCAACCCATGGCCGCCACTCAGTGCCGCCTCATCAGCCGATTGGGCAGAGTGGGCTGAATTTGCCCATGCCACCCAAAAAGCCTTGCTGCAACAAGACGATTTGCAGAGCCAGCTCTGCCGATTTGTCGCCAAGCTTCTCCCCCACAAATAATGCCTTCCATGGCCATTTTGTAGGCCTTGGGCGGCATCGTTTTAGGCGCTGTGGCTCAAGGACTCGCAGCACAGGATGGATGCCCGGCCACCCCGCATGCCCAAAAACAGCCCCTCTAGAGGTTAGAATAATGGGCTTGGCCTAGGGCCATCCCCCCTACATTCCAGATTCAAATCCTATGAAAACCGCTCAAGAAATCCGCGTCGGCAACGTCATCATGCACGGCAAAGACCCCATGGTCGTCCTTCGCACCGAATACCAACGTGGCGGTCGTGGCTCGTCCACCGTGCGCATGAAGCTCAAAAGCCTGATCGCCAACTTCGGTACCGAAGTCGTGTTCCGCGCTGACGACAAAATGGACCAGGTCATTCTGGACAAAAAAGAGTGCACTTACTCTTATTTCGCCGACCCAATGTACGTGTGCATGGACACCGATTTCAACCAATACGAAGTTGAAGCCACCAACATGGGCGATGCCTTGAACTACCTCGAAGATGGCATGGAGCTGGAAGTGGTGTTCTACAACGAAAAAGCCATTTCGGTCGAATTGCCCACCAGCGTGGTGCGCGAGATCACTTGGACAGAGCCTGCCGTCAAAGGCGACACTTCAGGCAAGGTGCTCAAGCCCGCCAAAATTGCCACCGGCATGGAAGTGCCCGTGCCTTTGTTTGTGAGCCAAGGCGACAAGATCGAAATCGACACCCGCACTGGCGAATACCGCAAGCGCGTCTAATGTTCTGATCACCCCCCCAAAAAAAGCCCCGTCAGGGGCTTTTTTCATGCTGCTGGTGTAAGTGGAGGTGCAGGTGCAGGTTGTGGGCTTGGGGCAAGATGCGTGTGTGCAGTGCGACAAAGGCACAATGCCCGCATGACGACCTCCTCCTCCAAGCTACAAACCCCTTCACTGGCCCATGCCTGGGCTGAATCGCACACCGAATTTCACGATGCCGGCTGGCTTGAGCCACAAGCCGGCCGACTGGCCTTTGCCGACCCCGAGTTTTTGTTGCGCCGAGAGACGCGGGGCATCCGTTTCCAGTTGGAAATGCTGAAACCCGACTTGGCCCAAACCGAAGCGGGCATCGAACACACCGTGGTGGTCTTTGGCAGCGCCCGTTTTTCAGATCTACAGTCCGCCGAGGCGGCACTTTTGCAAGCCACCCAAAGTGGCAACGCCGAAGCCTTGGTGCAAGCCCAAACCCGCGTTCGCAATGCGCACCATTACGAAAATGCCCGTGTCTTTGCGCACCTGGTGTCGCGGTCCTGTGCGGGTTTGCCCAAAGATGAACGTTTGTTCATTTGCACAGGCGGTGGCCCCGGCATCATGGAGGCGGCCAACCGAGGCGCCAATGAAGCGGGTGCGCCTTCGGTGGCCCTGAACATTGCGCTGCCCCACGAACAGCACCCCAACCCTTATGTCACGCC
>JBJOIR010000057.1:0-13160 GCA_046047055.1 Pseudomonadota bacterium
CAGTAGGACCTCGTTTTGGGCTTGTGCTTGGACGGCTTGAATCCGGTGCGATTCGAGTGAGTCCAAACCCGACACCAAACGCGACAGCGGTGTGTCGAGCTCTATTTCGTCCAGCGAGCCCTCGGCGTCGGCTTGTTTTATGGCCTGAATCAAGCGCCGCAACAGTTGCTTGGGGTCATCGGCTGGGGGCGGCAGGCCTCGCGACAACCAGACTTCGGCACCCATGTTGGCGGCCACGGCTTGGGCCAGCACTTGCGGCGAAATTTGCGCCAAGCTCAGCTGCATGGCCCGCCACTGCTGGGCCAAGTCGGGACGGTTGAGTTGTTGGGCCAATACTTCCAAGGTGCCGGGCTTGAAGAGTTGCGCCAATTCACCTTGGCCAGGCGGGCGAAACAACAAGGCCGCCAAGCGGCTGATCCCGCTGGATACGGGGGCAGGCAGGGCGTTGGGGGGCAACAGTTGCAACGCCCAAGCGCCCCCCGCGTTTTGCTGGGCACGCACCACCAAGTTGTGTGCATCGCGCCATCCGGTGTTGGCGGGCAGCTCGAGGGTTTGCCCCTTCAGGTGCAAAAAGGCTTGGCCATCGCGCAAGCGCACGGCCGCTTCAATGATTTGCCCGTTGCGCAGGTTGAGCTCTGCCGCCGTCGGAGCAGCCAGTGGCAGCAGCTTGCCTTCCAGGTAGATCGGGTTGGCACGGCCGGCCAGTTGCAGGGCACCGGCCGTTTCAATCACGGAAATCGCACCCAGTGTTCGCGGCTGAGCGGCGGGCCGTTGGTGTGCGCCGTGTGGCCTTCAGGCAAGTGCGCTTGCAAGGTCTCCAGCACCACCTGCGCATGCGAGGGCAGATGCAAAGCTGTGCCGGTTTTCAGGCGCTGGTCGGGCTTGGCGGGCAAGCCGTTGGGGTTGAGTTGGCGCACCGCCTTGACCAACACGCTGGGGTGCAAAGGGCTGTCTTTGTATTGGCTCAAGACAATTTTGTTGAGCGTGTCACCGGCTTTGCTGGTGTAGGCCTTGGCCCCATGGGCGTTGTGTGCCGCGGGGCTGTTGGCCGCAGGTGCCGATGTTGCCGCGGGTGTGGGAGATGCCGCGAACGCGCTCAAAGCACCTGAGACTGCCCAAACCGAGGTGCCAATCAGCACCCCACCCACGGCCTGCTTGAAGAAAGGGGACTTGAAATTCATAGTGGGGACTTCCTGGCTGCATTGGCCGCTGGCCAACGGGTCTCGGGGGTGGGCTGATAGGCGACCTTGGCCGCTTCGGGCGCGCTGGTGAGGGCTTGCAAATCGGCCCACGACCAAGCTTGCCATTGACCGGGTTCATTGGCAAGTTCGAGGGTTGGGCCGGCATCCAGGCGCAATTTGGCACTGTGCGGCAGCACTTCAACCACGGTGGCGTGGACCAAATGCGCCAGTGTTTCGGGCTCCATCATGTGGGTCGACAAACGCTGGGGTTGCAACAGCACCCATTCGTCGCCAGTTTTGATGCCCGCCAATTGGCCGGCAGCGATGGTGAATGTTTTGCCGGACTGGGCTGTCACCGCAGGGCGGACAGGTTGGCACTGCAGCCATTGGGCAAGGCGGTTGGACCACATCGTCAAACGGGCATTCAGGGCTTCAACGCTGGCGCGGGTCCAGGCGGGTTCAGACCAATCGGAGGCCATGGTTTGCACGGGCAGCCACGACTCGTCTTTGTATTGATTTTGCGTGCCGTCGCTTTGCAGCAAAGACATTTCAAGGCGCAACGCTGTGCCCGGACCGCGCGGCATGCTGACCCGCACCTTGAGGCGCCATGCGGTTTGAATGCGAGGCGCTTGCATCAACGCTTGCTCGTAGGGCGAGGCATAGGGCTCGGTGGCCGCTGCAGGCAACAGGCGCCATTTGGCGTTGCGGGTGCGGTGCCAGTCGCTTTCTTGAATGGCGGCGCGCAAGGGGCTTTGCCAAGCTGCGGGCACCTCGGGGGCCATCTCGGTTTCAAACTGAATCACGTGCTGAAGGCCAGTCGCGCCGGGGGCGCAGGCCTTGTCCAATTCGGCCATCAGGCCGTTTTGGCGTGTCAGGTCTTGTGCCGTGCGTTGTTGCACGTCTTGGGCTTGAGCCTGGGCCTGCATGTGCGCTTGGGCCGCCAAACTGGCTTGCACCTCGCCAAATTTCAGGCTTTGGCGAAAGCGGCTGGTTTCTTGCAGGCGACCTTGGCTGTCAATCCAAGCGGTGGTGTCCACCCGCACGGCGGCTTGAACCGCTCTTTCGAGCAAACTCAAGCGCAACTGCTCTAAGCGCTGTGCGGCGGTGCTGGGCGCTTGGGCCCATGCCGCTGTGCTGCACAGGGTGAGCAAGCCGATGCTGGCGCTGATCCGCCATTGTTTGCCCCAACTTTGGCGAAGACTTTGGCTCAGCTTTTTGCTCAGCTTTTGGCCCAGACTTTTGCCAGAGCTCGTGCCCAAAACCCGCGCGCCGTTCACCCAGCGCGCGGTGGTTTTAGCGGTGCAGGGCAGGGCAGACAAAGCAGACAACAGCATGGCCGGCAGACTCGGATCAGCGTGGGCGGTTGGCCATCTGGGTGATGTAGGCCTGGCGCAACTCTTTCACCACCGATTTGTCCAAGGACAAAGTGGTCTCGTAAGTGTCTTCGCTGACCGGGGTGATGCTGACCAAGGTGGCGCCATAAATGATGCCCTGCACCTTGGAGCGGAAGGTGTCGTGCGTGACCATCATGTCCGCCACGGTCGAGTTGGCATCCAGTTGCAGGCCGTAAACCTGTTCGGTCAGGGCGCGGTAGGCCTCCAACTTAGAGGCACGAATGGCCATCAGGCGCTGTTGTGCTGGAATTTTGTGGCTTTGAACGCTGACCACGGCGTAACCCGTTGCGGTCAGGTTTTCAATTTTTTCGACCAAGGGCGTCACCATCGAGGCGGCGCTGACGGTGGTCGGTTTTTGCAAATCAACGGTGGCGCATCCGGGAAGTACCAGCGTGGCCATGAGCCAGCCGCACACTTGCTTTTTGTTCATTGAAAACTCCTTATGTATCCAAACCCAAAAAGGGCTACACCCTGAGTATCGGCACCAACTTGAGAGGCTTGAGTCGGCGAATATCAATTAATTAAATTTGACTGTATTATCATTACTGATGAAATTCCAATTTATCCCAATTCGCTCGGTCTGCCTCCCTCCAGTGAGGGGGATTGCACTGTGTCTGATCCGTTTGTAAAACTGCATGTCCGAAAACCCAGGGTCCATTTCCTATCTCGGTGCCAGTCCTGCAGCCCAGTCGGTTCGCGACCTCATTGCCCGAGTCTCCGGGTCGCCGTCCACGGTCATGATCACGGGGGAGAGCGGCACCGGTAAAGAAGTGGTGGCCCGTTCGCTGCACGACCTGTCGCCCCGCAAACAGGCTCATTTTGTGCCCGTCAACTGCGCTGCGATTCCCAAAGACTTGCTCGAGAGCGAACTGTTTGGTCACCGCAAAGGGGCTTTTACAGGCGCCAGTTCCGACCGGGTGGGGCGATTTGAGTTGGCCCATGGCGGCACCTTGTTTCTGGACGAAATCGGCGACATGTCGCTGGACATGCAAGTCAAGTTGTTGCGGGTCTTGCAAGAGCGCAGTGTCGATCCGGTTGGCGGCTTGCGCCCTGTGCCGGTCGATGTTCGGGTGGTCGCGGCCACACACCGTGACCTTGAGACCGAAATTGCGGCTGGCCGCTTTCGAGAAGATTTGTATTACCGACTGAATGTGTTGCCTGTGCACACGCCGCCCCTGCGCGAGCGGGCCGAGGACATTCCGGTGTTGCTCGGGCATTTTGCCAAGCGGCACGCCCAATCGGGGCACAAACCGATTCAGTTTGCCGATGACTTCATGCGGCTGATGACGACTTACCCCTGGCCTGGCAATGTGCGAGAGTTGGGCAATTTGGTCGACCGTTTCAGTGTGTTGTTTGCGGGTCAGCGGCTGGAGTTGGCGACCGTGCCCGCCTCGCTGATGCCCAAAACCATGGCCGCCATGTTGGCCGAGATGGGGGTCAACAGCCCCCTGTCGGTGGGCGCTCCCACGCCTGAAGCGGCGCTGAACAGCCCTGAAGATTTGTGGTCGCCCAGCGAGGAGCCGTCTGACAACTCGGTCAGCAATGTCGAAGACATCATCATGCTGGCGCAGGGCCTGCCGGCCTTGCCCGTGGATGGCTTGTCGTTGAAAGACCACTTGGCCGAAATCGAAAAAGAGTTGATCTTGCAAGCGCTGGAGCGCACCGAGGGCAATGTGTCGCAAACGGCCCGTTTGCTCAACTTGCAGCGCACCACCTTGATCGAGAAACTCAACAAATACGATCTGCGCACACAGTCGCAGAGCGCCTAACTCGCCCCCTCAAGACAAGCCCACGCACCGCTCGTGCAGGCTCAAGGCTTGGCGTTGGTGGCCGCAGGGTTGGCCGTAGGTGCAGGGCGCGGGTATTGCAGGCTGCGCTCGGCAGCGGCTTTGGTTTGTTGCGCCGCCACTGCGGCTTTGGCTGCAGCTTGATCGGCTTGCTGACGCTCTTTTTGCTGGCGTCCTAAATTCTCGACTTCTTGGCGGATCTTTTGGCCCGAGTCGCTCATTTGGTTTTGAATGCTCTTGAGTTGCTGGTCCAAGTTGCGCAGCGCATTGGCTTGGGCTTGCAAACGACCGTCCATGCCTTGAACTTGTTTGACCAAGGCTTGGCCTTTGGTCTCAAACTGTTTGGCAGCTTCTTCGGGCATGCTTTGCGTGTTTTTGATCACATCGTCCAAGCGGCTTTCGAGTTTGCCCTGCACTTTTTGGGCTTCCTCTTGTTGCTTGACCATGGTGTTGAGGGCTTCGTTCACGGAACCCACGGTTTCCATGGTGGCATCTAACTCGGTCACGCGCTTGCCCACAGCGAGCAACATGGCGTCGATTTGTTTGAGTCGGGTGTATTGCGTGGCCACGGTGGCGCCCAAGACGCCGGCTGCGAGCAGCACGATCAGTCCGGCAATGCCCAGAAAGATCATGTTGTGTTTGCGGTGGGCGCCTTGCACCACCAGCATTTTGTCGGTGGCGGTCTTGATGTCCAAGCCCGCGGTCGTCGCCAGACTGGCGGAGCGGGTGGCCAGTTCGGCCGAATCAAGCACAACCACTTTGATGTCTCGCAATTCTTTGGCGGCGCGTGCCGATTCTTCGGGGTCCACAGAAATCAGAATTTGAGGCGCAGCCGCCTCGGCCGTTGTCGGCGCAGCCACAGCTGCCGCCGCAGGGGCCGCAGCCGGAGAAGCAGCTGCAGCAGCCGGAGTCGCAGCAGGGGCTGGTGCGGTTTCGGCTGGGGCAGGTGCCTCAGCAGCTGGCGCAGCGACCGCTGCTGCCTCGCTGGGCTCGGTCACCGCTTCTGGGGCTGCAGGTGTGTTTTCTGATTCCATGGGTCTACTCAGGGCGAAGGTTTCTTAAGGGCCGCTTCTAGGGCATCCAACTGGTTGCGAACGTTTTGTTGTGAGTCCTGCAACTGGTTCATACGTTCAGGTATCGACAGCCGGGGCATTTCCTGTACCTCTGGCACAAAATAAACCGGTTCGGCCACCGCTTGCGGCACTGGCTCTGCCGGGGCAGCCGCCACCACAGGCGCGGGTGCAGCCGGGGCTTGTGCCACGGGTTCGGGAGCGGCAGGCGGCGCAACGGCGGGCTGAGCCTGGGGAGCCGGTTGGCTTGGCGCGGCACCCGGCATGATGCGCTGGGTGACCTGAACCTTCGTTTCGTTGGGGCCCAGTGAATCGGCCGGCGATTTGGCCTGGTTGTCTGTCATGGTTTTCTTACCTTAGTTGTTTTTTGTGATTTTTCATCCCCAATGCGGGTGGATGGTAGCAGTTTGGACACCGCTTCAATGCGTGTGCTGGCCGGGATTTCAAGCCGTGTGATGTAGCCTTTGGCGCGCTCTTCGCTGCGGAAGGGACCCGTCACCACCAGGAATTCGGCCGGGTCTTTGGGCGACTTGAAGTAGGGCACGGTGCGGGCTTGGTTCAGCCAGCTTTGGTTTTTGATCAGTTTTTGCGCTGCCCCAGACGTCGTGAAAGCGGCATGGATGACGACAAACGTGTCTTTGGGCAAACCGGCCAGCCATTGCTGACCTTTCACCGCAACGTCGGGTAACTCGGTGACGATGTCGGCTTCTTTGACGGCCGCTTCTGGTTTGGCTGGGGCTGCTGGAGCGGCAGGTGCAGGTGCAGGGGCTGCCGTGGCAGTGGCTGCTGGGGTGGCGCCTGCAGTTGGGGTGGTTTCTGTGGGGGCGGCCGTCGTAGCTGGTGCTGAAGGTGCTGCTGGTGCTGCAGGCGTTTTGGCCGCAGCTTCTGAGGCAGCAGGCGTTTCGGAGGCCGATGCCGCGGGTGCGGGTGACTGTGCGGGTGCTGGTGCCGGTGCTGGTTCAGGCGTTTCAGCGCGCGGGGCCTTGCGCGGCGGGAAGACCAGCTCAACGGCTTGGGTGGCCAAGTTAGAAAACGCTTGGGGTTGCAGCCAGGCGGTGATGCCCACCGACAGGCACAGCATCAAGACCAAACCCAGCGTCCATTTCCAAAAACCGCTTTTGCGTTTTGCGCCGCTCTGCTCGTCCTCGTCGTCTTCCCAGTGGCGCACATCGGGGTCGATGTCCACTTTCAGGTCCGCCAGGGCGGGGGGCGATGACAACTGCATTTTCTCGATCAACAGCTGAATGGCTTGGCTGCTTTCTTCCGTTGTCGCTTGTTGCAGGGTTTGTTGTGCCTGCTCCAGCGTGGGCACCTCCATGTCCCAACGCACGATGCGGCGGTTTTGGGTGTCCAGCGACGGCATCGGGTGGGTTTTGCCCGACAGCATCAAGACTGCGCAGACATTGGCCCCAGGGAAATGTTGCAACAAACGGGTCAGCAACTGCAGTTCGTTTTCGGTCAGCGCATTGGCATCGTGGACCACCCAAATTTTGTCGGGCATGCCCGAGGCAGGGCTTTGTGTGGCTTTGTCGATCGACAGGTTGGCCAGCACTTCGTTAAAGCGGCTCACCAAGGCTTCGCTGTTGGAGGGGAAAAAGATTTCAATCGAACTGCGCGGGGCCAGCTCGCGCAAACGCGAAATCAGTTGCCCACCGTAATGCGACAACAGCGACGACGAGGGGCAATACAGCATGAGGCTCTTGCCCTCGGCTGTCAGGCTGTGCGCACAAGACTCCATGCGCAGCCGATCTGCGACCCTGAAAAAGAAGTCTTGCCGAGAAGAAGCGTCAGAGGAGGAGTAAGAAGTCATGAAGATCAGGGACCGTTTTGAAGCTGGCCATCCGCATTAAAAAGCATCGAGGATGGTACCTTGGGATAGGGTCTGGCCATCGGCTCTACGCCCGGCCGCACTTGCGCCAGGCTGAACACATAGGCAATGACTTGGGCCACCGCAAAGTACAAAGATTCCGGTACCGGATGGTCGAGTTTGGTGGTGAAGTACAGGGCTCGGGCCAGCGGCGCGGCTTGGAAAATCTCCACCCCGTTGGCTTTGGCTTCTTCGCGAATGCGAGCGGCCAACTGGTCGCTGCCTTTGGCCAACAAAATGGGCGCACCATCGGAGGTGGGGTCGTAAGACAGGGCCACCGCAAAGTGCTCGGGGTTGGTGATGACGACGTCGGCTTCTTTGACCTTTTGCATCATGCGCGAGTTGGCCATTTCTCTTTGGCGTCGGCGAATTTGTTGCTTGACTTCGGGCTGACCCTCGGAGTCTTTCATCTCGTCTTTGATCTCTTGCTTGGTCATTTTCATGCGCTTCATGAACGCATAGCGCTGGTAAGGCGCATCGATCAAGGCAATGAAAGCCAAACACAGGGCCAACCACAACACCGACTCGCCGATCATTTTTCCGGCCATGGCCATGGCGGGCTCAAGGGACATGCGGCCCATCAACATGAGTTCGGACAAGTGGCGGTTGATCAACACCCACAAGACGACCGCCACCAAAGAAAATTTGGCAATCGACTTGAGCAACTCGACCAAGGCGTGGGTGCCAAAAATGCGCGCCAAACCACTGAAAGGATTGATCTTGCTGGCCTTGGGGCGAATGCTGGCCCAAGAAAACAGGTAGCCACCGGTCAAGCCACTGGCCAAAATGGCGGCGATCATCGTGACCAAAAAAACCGGTGTGATGAGCAAAAAGCCTTCGCCGACTTGATGGAAAAAAGTGCTGGGCAGCAACTGGGGGTTGTCGAGTGTTTTGCGGTCAAACACAAAACCACTGGTGAAGAGTTGACCAATGCGGGAGACCAACCAACCGCCCATGATCAGCAACAGCGCAACAGCAGAAACGGTGACGGCGGCCGCAGGCGTCTCGATGGATCGTGCCACCTGGCCGTCGTCCCGCGCCTTGCTCAGGCGCCTGGCCGTCGGTTCTTCGGATTTTTCTGCGCCGCTTTCTTCAGCCATGGGTGCTGCTCCTGATCAGGCAATGCCGAGCAATTGGTTGACCTGCTGCAAGCCCTGAAGCCACAGCCACTGAATGCGCGCGCCCATGCTGGGCAGGCTCATGATCATGATCGCAAACCCGGCCAACAACAGGGCAGGGAAGCCGACGCTAAAAATATTCAAAGCAGGAGCAGCACGGGTGGTGATGCCCAAGCCCATGTTGATGAACAGCATCGTCACCACCACCGGCAAGGCGGTCAAAAGTGCGCCCAAAAAGATCATCGAGCTCCATGCCGCCAAGCCGGTCCATGCGCTGGGCGAGAGCAAACTTTTGCCAATCGGCATGCTGCTGAAACTGTCGATCACCATGCCAATCAGCAGGGCGTGTCCGCCCAAGCCAATGAAGATGAGGGTGGACAAAATGATCAAAAATTGCGACAGCACCGGCACGTTACCGGTGTTGGGGTCGATCAAGGTGGCCATCGACAAACCCACCGCATTGGAGATGGTCTGGCCCGCCACCACCACCGCGGCCACCACCACTTGCAAGGTCAGGCCCATCAGCACACCGAGGGTGATTTGGTTGGCCATCTCCAGCAGGCCCACGCCCGACAGGGGGTCGATGGTCGGCCAGTCGTAAAGGGGGTAGACCATCACGGTCAGCGCCAGCCCAAACAAAATGCGGATGCGCACGTTGAGCGCATTCAGCGAAAAAATAGGGGCGGTCATTAACAAAGCCGAGATGCGCAGCATGGGCCACATCAGCTTGTAGAAATGGTCCATCAAGGTGGCCAGTTCAATGTTCATGGTCGCGCCAAGAGGCCTGTGGGCGTTATTGGAAGAGGCCGGGAATGCGCATGAAAACGCTGCGCGTGTACTCGACCAACATGTTGATTTGCCATCCGCCCACGACGGCCAGGGTCACGGCCAGTGCGGCGACTTTGGGGATGAAGCTGAGGGTGGCTTCGTTGATGGATGTTGCCGCTTGCAAGATACCAATCACCAAGCCCACCAACAGAGCCACGCCCAGCAGCGGGGCCGAAATCAACATCGTCATCCAGAGGGCTTGTCGGCCCAGATCCACAACCATTGAGGTGTCCATGGCAGCTCCTTTATTTATGACAAGACAAAGCTGTTGGCCAACGAGCCCAAGATGAGCGCCCAGCCGTCAACCAGCACAAACAACATGAGTTTGAAAGGCATCGAAATCATCATGGGTGACAACATCATCATGCCCATCGACATCAACACGCTGGCCACAATCAGGTCGATCACCACAAACGGGATGTAGATCAAAAAGCCGATGGTGAAGGCGCTTTTCAGCTCAGACGTGATGAACGCGGGCACCAGTGTGGTGAAGGGCACAGCATCGGGCGTGGCGGGCACGCCTTGCTTGCTCATTTGCATGAACAGCGCAATGTCTTCTTCGCGGGTTTGCAACATCATGAATTTGCGCAAGGGCGCTTCGGCCGCCGCCAAGGCTTTGTCAAAAGACAAGTCGTTTTGCAAATAAGGCAGCAGCGCGTTGGCATGAATGTCTTGCAACACCGGCGCCATGATGAAAAAGCTGAGGAAGATGGCCAAGCCCACCAACACCAAGTTGGGGGGCGTTTGGCCGGTGCCCAGCGCCTGACGCAAGATGGACAAGACGATGATGATGCGCACAAACGAGGTCATCATCAACACGATGGAGGGCAGCAAAGTCAGCGTGGTCATCAAGGCCAGCAGTTGCAGCGTCATGCTGTACTGCGTGCCTTTGGCGCCCCCGGTGACGTTGATCAGCGGCACCCCTTGCGCCCAAATTTCGAGCGGCAAGGCGAGCGCCATGGCCATCAGACCGAGGCCCAGCCATTTGCGATTGATCCGGTTAAACACGTTGCAATTCCTCTTTGAAGGCGGTGGGGGAGGCGGCTTGAGCAGCGACTTGAACAGCGCCATCGGCGGCGACCGTCATCAAGGGGGTGATGCTGGTGGGGGTGATGCCCACCACCAGTTGTTGCTCGCCAATTTGAATCAAAGCAATTTTTTGTCGGGGCGCCAAATTCAGGGACTCGATGAGCGCCATTTTTCGGTTGGGGCCGGCGCCTTGCAGGCGGGTTTGCATTTTTTTGAGGGCCCAAAGTAGGCCCCCCAAAAGACCAAAAACCAGCACGAGGCTGGCAATGAGTCTGAACAGTTCGAGGCTGGTGGGCTCCATGGGGTGGGCCCTTAAAGGTTTCGCATGCGTTCTGAGGCCGGCGCAACGCGGGTCAGGCGGATGCCGTAGCGTTCGTTGACCAACACAATTTCGCCTTGCGCCACCACGGTGTCGTTGACCAACAGGTCGAGCGGTTCACCGGCGATGTGGTCGAGTTCGACCACGCTGCCTTGGGTCAGTCGCATGAGATCGCGGATTTTGATCATCGCGCGACCCACTTCCACGGTCATGGTGACCGAGATGTTTTGCAACACTTCGGGGTCGATTTGGCTGGATGCAAAACCATCCGTGTTCATGTCGGCTTCAGTCATCGCATTTTTCCTTCATCATTCTTTGTCAGGGATCACAGAGCGATCAATCTGAACCGCTACTTGTGTCCCCAGAGTGCCCACCTGAACATCAAAGGCGGGCAAGCCATTGACCAGCATGCGGGCCAATTCGGGTTTCTTAAAAAACAACACGTCGTCTTCTTGCATGTTTTGAATGTCGCCCAGCGTGATGTCGAGTTGACCCAACATCACTTTGAGTTCAACTTCAGACGACTCGGCGGCCACTTGCAGGTCTTGACGCCATTGCTTTTCGGATTCTTCGTTGCCGTCCCCGCTTTGCACACGGCCGCGCAACAGTTCGCGCACCGGTTTGAGCGAGGAGTAGGGGTACACCAAGTCCAAGAAACCTTGTGACTGGGCAGCACCTTCGACCTCGAAACGGGTCAGGATGACCAAGTCGTTCTCATCGGCAATTTGGGCAAACTGGGGGTTGATCTCCGAGCTGACCAGCTCAAACTCGAGCGGCATCACGGGGGCCCAGGCTTCTTGCAGCGAGCGGAAAAACACATCCAAAATCATCTTGATGATTCGGGACTCGGTGGGTGTGAACAAGCGGCCTGCAGGCAATTGCCCAATGCCGTGGCCAAAGCCACCAAAAAAACTGTCCAGCGAGCTGAAGACCACCGCGGGGTCAATCACCACAATCGAGAAGCCGCGCAAGGGGTTGGCGCGCACCACGTTGACCGAGAGTGGCGGTTTGAGGTCTTTGAGGTAGTCGCCAAAACGCAAAATTTGCACGCGCGTCGGGTTGACGCGTGGGCTGCTGCGCAAGACTTCCAACAAGCCCAAACGAAACAAGCGGATGAACCGCTCGTTGATCATGTCGATCGACGAGACGTTGACCCCCAAGCTGCTGTCTTCGCTGGCGAGGTCGTGCTTGCGGACGCGCGCGTTGGTGTTGAAACCCGTGTCGACGTCGATCGAGCCGTCCTTGACGCCTTCGGCCAAGGCCGAAAGTTCGTCAGCGGTGAGCAGTGAGGTGGCCATGTGTTTGAGAGTTGAGGAAAGGGGGCTTACTGAACCAAGAAGTTGGTGAAGTAAACCTCTTCAATGCCACCGAAATCCTCGTATTTTTCAAGGAGCGTGTTCATGGCGTCGCGGATGCGCTTGGCCAATTCAACGCGAAAGTCAGGTTTGCTGATGTCGGCTTCCACAGTTTGGCGCATCACATCCATGATGGCGGAGCGGATGGCGAAATCGTGCTTTTTGACGTTTTCGAAGACCCGGTCATCATAGTGCGTCATGATGGCCAATTGCACATTCATCACTTTTCGTGAATTGCTCAGGTTAACCAGGAATTCACGCTCAATTTGCATGTAGGTGTATTCAAAGCGGGTCAACTCAGGCGAGCCCTTTTTGATTTTGGTCGGCTCGTCCTTGCAAGGCTTGCCATGGCTGTCTTTGCCGTCTTTGCAATCTTTGGGGGGCAGTTTGCCGCCGGCTTCCACCGCGTGGTCGATTTGCTGGTCCGCGTCCAGGGCTTCTTTTTTGTTGAAGAAACCGGTTGCAAAAAGAGTGCCGCCAACGGCAGCCACGAGCAACAAGATCACCGCCAAGACAATGGCAATGATCTTCACCAAAGGACTTTTCGCCTTCGGTGCGCTTTCAACTTCTTGTGCTTCTTCAGCCATGGGTCACCTCTGTGAATTCAATTTAACGGGGTCAATCTGACCGTTTAAGCCAATACATCCCAACCGTCGGGACGCATTATCCGGGAGTGTGAGCTCCGAATTTCGGGTCCTGCGGTCTCTGCAGTGGCTTTTGTGTGGGAGGGCTGCTGTTTTTGCTGCTGTGTCGGGTTACCGCCAGCTTGACGTTCGCCACCACCGTTCACCCAGACACTAGCAACAGTCATGCCTGATTGCGTCAAACTGTCTTTGAGTTTGTTGCTGCCCAGGGCGATCAGTTCGCGGGTGAGCGGGTTGTCGGACTGGAAAACGGCATCCAATCCTGCGGCGCTCATGTCCAAGCTGACGTCCACCTGGCCCAACTGGGCGGGGTTCATGCGCAACTGAAGCGACCATTCGCCCTTGGCAATTTGTTGTTGCAAGCGCTCTGCCAACGCCTGTCCCATCTTGTCTGCCAGTTGCTGGATGTGCTCGGCCCGTTGCTGGGCGTCGGCGCCGGGCAGGGCGGGGCTGTTGGTCAAGGTGGTTGGGCTTGCCGCGGTTTTGGCCGCCGAGTCGCCATGCAGCATGGGGTGGCTGTGCGGTACGGCGGTGTCGTTTTCGATGGCCACCTCGTGTGTTTCCAGCG
>JBJOIR010000058.1:0-12863 GCA_046047055.1 Pseudomonadota bacterium
GCTGGCCTTTCATGCGGTGGACCGGATCGGGCCCGATGTGCGGCTGGTGTTGCGCCGCGCCTGACCACCCACGGGTCAGGCTCTGTTCGTTCACGACTCAATAGGTCAGCGTCTTCACGCCCTGCGCTGTGCCCAGCAAACACACTTGGGCTTTTTGCAGCGCAAACACCCCCACCGTGACCACGCCTGGCCACTGGCTAACTTGGGTCTCAAATGCGACCGGGTCAGCAATGGTCAAGCCCTTCACATCGACGATGTGTTGGCCGTTGTCGGTCACCAGGGGCTGACCGTTTTTCAGGCGCACAGCGGCCACGCCGCCCATGGCCGCGAACTGGCGCATCACGCGGGCCGTGGCCATAGGAATGACTTCAACGGGCAAGGGAAAAGCCCCCAGCGCCGCCACCAACTTGCTTTCATCGGCAATGCAAACGAACTGCTGGCTTTGCGCGGCCACAATTTTTTCGCGGGTCAGCGCGGCGCCACCGCCCTTGACCATGTGCCCTTGCTGGTCAATTTCGTCGGCCCCGTCAATGTAGACCGACAAACGCTCAACTTCGTTGCTGTCAAACACCGGTATGCCCAAGGCCTTCAGCCGCACCGTAGAGGCTTCCGAACTGGAAACAGCGCCTTTGATCTGGTCTTTCATGCTGGCCAAAGCATCGATGAAATGGTTCACCGTCGATCCGGTGCCCACGCCCACAATTTCACCGGGGACGACGTATTTCAGGGCGGCTTGGCCCACCAGGGCTTTGAGTTCGTCTTGTGTCATAGGGTCAGATCCGGGTCATTCAAAGAAAGGAGTTCAGGGTTTGAGACAATCGGTTGAAATCTCAACGCTTATTGCCCCGGAATTATCCAATGTCCCTGATCCCCTACGCCCTTGCCCGCTCCTTTTTGTTCAAAATGGACCCCGAAGAGGCCCATGAGTTGACGATTGAGGGGCTCGCACGGACCCAAAACACCCCGTTTGACCGGTTTTACCGACAGCCATTTGTCGAACAAGCCATCACCCTGGCCGGTTTGCATTTCCCCAACCGGGTGGGTTTGGCTGCGGGACTCGACAAAAACGCCCGTTGTATCGATGGCTTGGGCGCCATGGGATTTGGCTTTGTCGAAGTGGGCACCGTCACCCCCAAAGCCCAACCGGGCAACCCCAAACCGCGCATGTTTCGTTTGCCTCAAGCACAAGCGCTGATCAACCGCTTGGGGTTCAACAACGATGGACTCGACGCATTTATTGCCAACGTCAAACGCTCTAAGTTTCGCCAGCAAGGCCGGTTGTTGGGCCTGAACATTGGGAAAAATGCCGCGACGCCCATCGAAAACGCCACCGACGATTACGTGATCGCCCTGGCGGGTGTGTACCCGCATGCCGACTATGTGACGGTGAACATCTCCAGCCCCAACACCAAGAACTTGCGTGCCTTGCAAAGCGACGAAGCGCTGGACGGCCTGTTGGGTGCCTTGGTGGCCAGGCGCGAAGAACTGGCCAGCGAACATGGCCGCCGCGTGCCCATGTTCTTAAAAATCGCACCTGATTTGGACGAAACCCAAGTGGGCGTGATTGCCGCCACCTTGCAAAAACACGGCATGGACGGTGTCATTGCCACCAACACCACATTGGCGCGTGACGCCGTGAGCGGCCAGCCCCATGCCGAAGAAATGGGCGGTTTATCTGGGGCGCCGGTGTTGGACAGCAGCAACCGTGTGATCCGCTTGCTGCGCGCCGCATTGGGCCGTGACTTCCCCATCATCGGCGTAGGCGGCATCTTGAGCGGTCACGATGCCATTGCGAAAATCGAAGCCGGCGCCGACGTGGTGCAGATTTACACCGGCCTCATCTACAAAGGTCCTGCACTGGTGACCGAAGTGGCGAGTGCACTGCAGCAGATGAAGCGCTGAATCTGTCATTGCCCCCTACACGCAGAGGATGAGGCAGTCCAGCCCTGGTTGATCAGCCCATTTGATGGCGTTCGTGCACCGGGGTGGCGCGAATGCTTTTTGGCCGATAAATGACAATACTAGAATGATTGTCGTTTTTATCAATATTAGGCCTCACATGCGTCAACTCATTCCCACTTTCATCAGCACGCTGCTGGGCTTGGCCGCGTGGTCTGCACAGGCACAAACGGCACTGCCCGCCTGCACAGGCGAAGACACCACACAATGGAACAACTGTCAGGCAAAGGCCAGTTTTGCCGATGGCTCAAGGTACGAAGGCACTTATAAAAACGGCAAGAAAAACGGCATTGGGAAATACTTGCTGTCGAACGGCGACATCTATGCAGGCCAGATGTTGAACGATGCTGCCGAAGGCTTTGGCATTCATGTCTTGAAGAATGGCGACCGGTACACCGGACAATTCAAAGCCAACAACTACAACGGCCAGGGCATCTACATACAGGCCAACGGTTCCAAGCGTGAGGGGCTTTGGCGCGATGACAATTTTGTGCGGGCACAACCGGTTAACTTAGCCGAATTGCAACGCATCGCAGAAGCGTCAGAGGGCGCGGGTGACATTGAAGCTCAAGCCAAAAACGGCGACCCTAAAGCCCAATTGCGCTGGGCGCAGATGTTGCGCAAAGGTGAAGGCGTTAAGCGCAACGACGACGAAGCCGCCAAATTGTTCCGCCCCCTCGCCGAGCAAGGCGATGCCGTCGCTGCGAGAGAACTTGCCAGCATGCACTGGGAGGGCCAAGGGGTCGCCAAAGATGAAGCTCAAACGCTGAAGTGGGCACGCATGGCCGCCGAAAAAGGCGACCCTGCTGGTCAGCGCATGTTGGGATTGATTTATCTATTTGGTCGCGGTGTGCCCAAAAACGAAGCCGAGGGCATCAAGTGGTCTCGGCTTGCCGCTCAAGGCGGCGACTCCTCTGCGCAAATGACCGTTAAAGCACATGACGCACAAATCGAAGGCGAAGCACGGTGGGTGCGAATGCAAAAAATGCAGTTCAACATGGCGCTGCTGTGCATTGACAAAACAGGCTCTGGCATGGACTTCAACTCTGCGCGTTATCTGATGGACACCGCTTCGTACAACACACAGGCATTTGTCAGCCAAGTGATGGCCAGTCGAGAGTGCATGCAACCAAAGGAAGTCAGACAGTTCCGCAACATCGCCCTGCTTCGCAATTCTTTTGTTGTGCGTGAGACCGGCCGTCACATGTATGTGATTTACCAGGACAAAAAAGAAAATATGACTTATGGGCTGATCGGCGTTGCGCCTTAAATTTTGATCACACGCAGCGCGTGACACCTCGCTCCAATGCGATGGCTCAGCCTTTGAAATACACCAGTTGGTGGGTGCTCGCGAGCAACTGCCCTTCAGGGCTCCAGAGTTCACCGGTCTGGTCAAAGTAACCGTTGCGGTAGTTCAGCGCCTTGGCCACCCCCAACACATGGCGCTTACCCACTTGGGCCAACAAAGCAGTGTCTGCGTGGAAATAGGTGGTCAGGGTCACCGTGCCGATGGGGACACGACGGCGACGGCGAATGTAAATGCGTGGGAAAAAACTGTCGCTCATGGCCGCCAGTGAAGCGAAGTCCATCGGCCGTTCCGGCTCGTCACGCACCCACAAGCACGAGCGTGAATGGTTTTGCTCTTGCTCATCGAATGCGGTCGGGAAAGCGCCCTCGATAAAGCGCATGTCATAGCACTGTGGCCAAGCGGGCATGCCTTTGACGGGCATGCGGTCCAACGCCTCGGGGCCCGGCTCTGCAGAGGGCATCTTGGCCTCTACATCTGACCACGTGGCGCGTCGAACCGCGAAAACAGCCGTAGCTGTCGCCACCACGCCCTCGGCTTGGTGTGCTTCGATGATCCAGTGCTGGGTGGAGCGGTTGGTGCGGACGGGCCGGGCCAAAAAATGAATCTCGCCATCGGCCACGGGTGCTGCAAAGTTGACCGTCAGGGCCACGGGGTCGCCCAAGCGCTCGGGGTGCAGCATGGCCGCTTGCAGCAACTGCGCAGTGGTGGCGCCGCCAAATGGCCCCACCATGTTGGCGTAGGCGGGATGGGTTTTGCCTACAAATTCGTGGGGCGCGTTTGGGCGTGCAGTGGCGCGCAGGTCAATGGCTTCGTCAAGTGGGTGCATCAGCTGCATGATGGCGCAGAACAAACAAACCGCTTGTCACACACAAGGCAAGTCACAGCAAAAACCAATAAATAGAGTTACTTAGTATCTTTTTGTAACAATTTTGAATTCTTAAAAGATAAACTCACGCCGCCAACATCCGTTGGTTATTCACTCTCTTGGAGTCCATGATGAAAAAATACGGCGCTGAATTTTTTGGCACATTTTGGTTGGTGTTGGGCGGCTGCGGCAGCGCAGTGCTGGCAGCGGCATTCCCTCAATTGGGTATCGGTTTTGCTGGCGTTTCGCTCGCATTTGGCTTGACCGTGTTGACCATGGCTTTTGCCATTGGCCATATTTCGGGCTGCCACCTGAACCCCGCTGTCTCAATTGGTTTGTGGGCCGGCGGTCGTTTTCCCGCGAAAGAATTGGCCCCTTACATCGTGTCGCAGGTGCTGGGCGGCATTGCAGCCGGTGGCGTGCTGTACCTCATTGCCAGTGGCAAAGTTGGTTTTGATGTGGCCGGTGGTTTTGCCTCTAACGGTTACGGCGAACACTCCCCTGGCGGCTACAACATGGTCTCGGCTCTGGTGACAGAAGTTGTGATGACCATGATGTTCTTGCTGGTGATTTTGGGCGCGACCGACAAACGCGCGCCTCAAGGCTTTGCCCCCATCGCCATTGGCCTGTGCTTGACCTTGATCCACTTGATCAGCATTCCAGTGACCAACACCTCGGTAAACCCTGCCCGCAGCACCGCTGTGGCTTTGTTCGTGGGTGACTGGGCTGTGAACCAATTGTGGTTGTTCTGGGTGGCGCCCATCGTCGGTGCTGTTTTGGGTGCGCTGGTTTACCGCCAGATCGGCGGCGAAACAAAAGCCGCCTGAACCATCTCACAAGGATGCGTTAACAGGTGCAAAAAGCGGGATCACGCACCGTGATCCCGCCAAGGTCATGCAGATGCAAGCGAAACAGCAGTTGCATCTTCATGGCCTTTTTTGTACTCCGCGCGCCTTACTGGAGCAACTGGGCCACGTGTTCGGCGATGGCCAGAGAACTGGTGAGGCCAGGCGACTCGATGCCCAGCAAATTCACCAACCCCGGTACACCATGGTCGGCTGGGCCTTGGATCATGAAGTCGGCAGCCGCCTCATGGGGCCCATTGATTTTGGGGCGCATGCCGGCATAGCCAGGTTGCAAGGCCCCGTCTTGCAATCCGGGCCAGTAGCGACGCACCTCAGCATAAAAAGCATCGCCACGCTGCGGGTCCACTTGCAGGTCTTGGGGGTCACTCACCCACTGAACATCGGGGCCAAACTTGGCCTGCCCCCCTAAATCGAGCGTGAGGTGCACGCCCAATCCGGCGGCTTCGGGCACGGGGTAAATCAAACGCGAAAAAGGCGCCTTGCCCGCCAGCGTGAAGTAGTTGCCCTTGGCGAAATAGGCGCTGGGCAACGCCTGGTTGCGAAGCCCTTGCATGCGCTGGGCCAAGCCAACGGCGTTCAATCCGGCTGCATTGACCAACACTTTGCACGCCAACTCGGTACCGTCTTGCGTGTGCACCACCATGGGATGGGTGGCTGTGCCTTGCGACAGGTGAATGTGTTGCACCGGCGAAACCAGCGCCAGCAAACCACCGGCATGTTCCAAATCACCTTGCAAAGACAACATCAGGCCATGGCTGTCAACCACTCCTGTGCTGGGCGACAGCAAAGCCGCCTCGCACGACAACGCCGGCTCCAGGGCTTGGGCTTGGGCTGCGCTGAGTTTTTGCAGGTCGTGCACGCCATTGGCCGAAGCTTTGGCCATGATGCCGTCCAGTTGCGGAACTTGCATCGGATCGGTCGCCACAATCAATTTTCCCAACCGCTGGTGTGCCACACCCCGCTCAGCGCAATAGCGGTACAACAGCGCCTTGCCTTGCACGCACAAACGGGCCTTGAGCGAGCCTTGCGGGTAATAAATCCCGGCATGGATGACTTCGCTGTTGCGCGAACTGATGCCTGTGCCGATGGCCCCTTCGGACTCGAGCACCAGCACTTCTCGTCCCGCCCGTGCCAACGCACGCCCGACCGCGAGTCCGACCACGCCGGCACCCATCACCACTGCATCTGCTGTGTCCACGCTCACCCCCATTGCTGACTGCTTGAAACCGATTGTGGCGCAAGCGCCATGTTATTTTCCGGCAGCTACAGAGTGTTTGCTGTTCAGCGGCAGCTTTGTGGCCGCTGCAAAGTGACCGCAGCGATGACACCCTGAAGACAGACACCGAGATTCAAGCCATGCAGACTGGGTCCCATGTCCACAAGAGGAGACTTGGATGTCATTGTTCAATTTGCACGGCAAAGTCGCCGTCGTCACAGGTTCCAGCAGGGGCATTGGCCGGTCCATCGCACACCAATTGGCCCAGCAAGGCGCCAAGGTGGTGGTGTCCAGTCGCAAACAAGAGGCTTGCGAATCAGTGGTCAAAGAGATTCAGGACGCGGGCGGTGAAGCCATGGCGATCGCGGCCAGCATTTCCAGCAAAGAACAGCTGCAACACCTGATCGCGCAGACCCGCGCGGCTTGGGGGCCGATCGGCATCTTGGTTTGCAATGCAGCCACCAACCCCTATTACGGTCCCACCACGGGCATGAGCGACGAAGTGTTTGACAAGGTCATGCGCAACAACGTGTTGTCCAACACATGGCTGTGCAACATGGTTTATCCAGACATGAAGGCCCAAAAAGACGGCGCCATTGTGATCGTGTCCTCGATTGGCGGCCTGCATGGCTCGGCCATCATCGGGGCGTACAACATCTCCAAGGCGGCCGACATGCAATTGGCGCGTAATTTGGCGGTCGAATGGGGGCCCGACAACATTCGCGTCAATTGCATCGCGCCGGGTCTCATCAAGACCGACTTTGCCAAGGCGCTTCACGAAGACCCGGTACTGAGCGCCAAGTACAACAGCGAAACGCCGTTGCTCCGCATGGGTGAGCCTGATGACATTGGCGGTGTTGCGGTGTTTCTTGCAAGTGCCGCAGGGCGCTACATCACGGGGCAGACCATCGTGGCCGATGGGGGAATGATGATTCGGTGAGTGGCTTGTGAAGCCCCTGGTGGAGTTGATTGTTTGCGTTTGGGTTGGAGTTCGGGTTGGGGCTCTAGGTCAGTTTGAGGGGTTTTGAACAATTGCTGCGGCGAACAGGTGGAGTGGCCGGGCACCTCATACTGGGGTACCAGAAATCGGTGCCCGGCCACTCCGCCTGCTCGGCTACCTCGCGTTGTCATTTTTGATGGCGAACGGGGATATGGCCCTGGTCCTTTTTTAGGCTGTTTTGAGCCTTGAGCATTCGGTTTAACTGAGGAACTGCACCAGCAAAAAGCCCCGCAGTGCGGGGCTTTTTTAGTGGTGCGTTTCTGTGATTAACCGAAGTTCTTTTCGGCAAACGACCAGTTCACCAATTTGTCGAGGAAAGTCTCGACAAACTTGGGACGCATGTTGCGGTAGTCGATGTAGTAGGCGTGCTCCCAAACGTCCACGGTCAACAAAGCGGTGTCACCGGTGGTCAAGGGAGTGCCCGCGGCGCCCATGTTGACGATGTCCACTGAACCGTCGGCTTTTTTGACCAACCAAGTCCAGCCAGAACCAAAGTTGCCCACGGCGCTTTTCACGAAGGCTTCTTTGAATGCGGCATAGCTGCCAAATTTAGCATTGATGGCTGCAGCCAAAGCGCCAGTGGGCTCGCCGCCGCCATTGGGCTTCATGCAGTTCCAGAAAAAGGTGTGGTTCCAGATTTGGGCGGAGTTGTTGTAGATACCGCCGCTGGACTTTTTGATGATGTCTTCGAGGGACATGCTCTCGAATTCAGTGCCTTTTTGCAGGTTGTTCAGGTTCACAACGTAAGCATTGTGGTGCTTGCCATGGTGAAACTCCAGCGTTTCTTGGCTGTAATGAGGGGCCAATGCGTCAATCGCGTAAGGCAATGCGGGCAGGGTGTGTTCCATGAGGATGTCCTTTTGTTGTGGCTGTGAATATCGAACTTGCGCATTTTAGGGCTTGAAGAATCGCCCTTTGAAGTCGTGCCCTTTTTGGCGCTCTTCCTCGGTTGTCGATCGAGGTTTTACCCCCGCATTTTCAAGACGGGCTTTGGACTTTCAAAGGCACTTCCCCGTCGGCCAAAGTCGCCCGGACGCTTTGTCCCGCCTGAAATTGGTCGGTTTGTGTCAAAGCCAGGCCCGTGTCATCGGTCAGCCAGGCATAGCCGCGCAAGAGCACTTTTTGGGGGTCAACCGATGACAAACGCAGCCCCACTCTTTCGAGGCGTTGCGCACTGTGCTGCACATGCTGGTCTCTTTGGTGGCGCAGGCGGTCGCTCAAGCGGTCAAGTTGGTGCGCACGGCCAGTCACTTGGCTTTGCAAGCCGGCTTGCAATCGGTGCGACAAACGCTCAAGCCACTGGTTTTGCTGGCCCAACAAAGCTTGGGGCCGGCTCAGCCGAGAGGCCAAACTGTCGAGCCTCTGGCCTTGCCGGTCTTGCTGGCGCTCCATGCCTTGTCGTAAGCGGTGGTCCAGCATCATCAGGCCATCCCAACGGGTCGCACGCGCGGTAGCCGCCATTTCGGCCGCTGCCGTCGGCGTGGGTGCGCGCACATCGGCCACAAAGTCTGCAATGGTGAAGTCGGTCTCGTGGCCCACGCCCGAGATCAGTGGCACGGGGCTTTGAGCGATCACGCGGGCCAGGTGTTCGTCGTTGAACGACCACAAGTCTTCGATCGACCCGCCCCCTCGCACCAACAAAATCACATCCACCGGGGGGCTGAGCGGGTTGTCTTCGGCCGTGAAGGCATACAACTGCTGCAAGGCCTGAACCAGGGTGGCCGCTGAACCCGCGCCTTGCACCAAGGCGGGCACCATCACCACAGGAATGTGCGGCACGCGCCGTTGCAAGGCGGTCACCACATCGTGCCAAGCCGCAGCGCCGAGCGAGGTGACCACCCCAATTGCGCGGGGTTGCGCCACAAGGGCGCGCTTTTGGTCGGCTTCAAACAGGCCTTCGGCTTCCAACTTGGCTTTCAGGCGCAAAAACTGCTCAAACAAAGCCCCCTGCCCGGCCCGCTCCATCGACTCGACAATCAACTGCAAGTCGCCACGGGCCTCGTACACGCCCAACCGGCCCCGCAATTCCACCAATTCGCCGTCTTTGGGGGAAAAGTCCATCAAACTGGCAGCACGCCGGAACATGGCACACCGAATCTGGCCCGTGTCGTCCTTGATTGAAAAGTAACAATGCCCGCTGGCCGCCCGTGAGAAGCCCGAAATCTCGCCGCGCACCGTGACAGGATTGAACTGGGCGTCCAAGGTGTCAGCGATTGCGCGGCACAGCGCAGAGACTGTCCACGCGCGGGGCTTTAAATCGTCATTCAGGGGCATAAAGTTCAGGTTTTATCGGTGTTCGGAAGGGGTTTTAGGCCTCAAAGCCAAGCCCAAACAAGCAAAGTACTCCACAAGCCCAGCAGCACGAGGCTTGGCAGGCCGGCTCACTTGATCGAAAAAGAAATTTCCTGTAAGTCATTGATTAAATTGAATTTTTTAAAAATGACAGGATGAATTTTGCAAGAAAGCTACATACCTCAGTATGCGAAAAATCACTCACTGCAAAGTTCTTCACAAAGTTATCCACAGAAAAGGCCGCTCAAGGTCAGCGCCGCACGCGACATTGGCTGCTGTGCCCGGTGTTCACCGATAATCAGCCCGAACAACGCCCCATCACCTGGAAGGTAAATTCTTGCTGTCCATCATACAAGCCGCAGGTTGGCCCATTTGGCCGCTGATCCTGTGCTCCGTTTTGGCTTTGGCCCTGATTCTGGAGCGGGCAGTTCAGCTGCAAACGGCCAAAGTCTTGCCACTCCAATTGCTGACGCAAACCATCGAGGCCCACCGACGGGGCGTGCCTGCGGCCGAGATGCTTCAGGCCTTAGAGCAAGCCGGCACCTTGGGCCCCGTTTTGGCCAGTGGGCTGCGTTGCCTGCAAAACAAGCCCCATGCCACGGCAAAAGACATTCAAGCGAGCATGCAAATGGCGGGTCGACTGGCGGCGCAAAGCCTCGAGCGCTACCTGCCTGCTTTGGCGACCATTGCATCGGCGGCCCCATTGCTGGGCTTGCTTGGCACCGTGGTGGGCATGATCGAAATTTTTGGGGCCCACACCACCGCCAACCAATCCCCCACGCTGATGGCTCATGGCATTTCTGTGGCCCTCTACAACACCGCTTTCGGTTTGGTGGTGGCCATTCCTTGCTTGATGTGCTGGCGTTATTTCAGAGCCCTGGTGGACCGCCATGTCTTGGCGATGGAAGTCACAGCAGACGCCTTTGCCCGCCACCTCACAGCCGAATATGGCAGAGCGGCAGAAGGCACCGTGTGAACTTCAAACCCCGACGCCCAGCGCCTGAGCCCGAGATCAACCTGATCCCGTTCATTGACGTGCTCTTGGTGGTGATGATCTTCTTGCTGCTGACCACGTCCGGCGCGCGCCTGACCGAAATACAACTCCAACTGCCCGAGGCCGATACCGACACCGCCTCACGCCAACCTCGTGCCCAACAAATAACTTTGACCATCACAGCGCAAGGTCAATTCACGGTGAACAAAACACCGGTGGGGACCCCCTCGGTCTCGGGCTTGGTGGCGGTGTTGACACCCCTCGCCCACAAAGAAACCCTGCTGGTCATCAGCGCCGATGCGGCAGCCCAACACCAGTCTGTCATCCATGCCATGGAGGCGGCGCGCCGCAGTGGTTTGTCCCAGATCACCTTTGCGGCCCAATCGGCTCAATCTGCCGAGGCGACCCACTCGACGGGCCCTTGATTCACATGCACCTCTTGGCTTGGCTTCATGTTCATCTGCCCCGTGCCTGGCAAAAGCGGGGACTTCTGGCTTGCGCCCTTCTGCCGCTGGCAGGGGTCTATGGCGCGCTGGCAGGCCTGCGCCGTTTGGCCTATGCGACAGGTTTATTCAAAACCCGCCGGGTTCCCGCGGTGGTGGTCGTGGTGGGCAATGTGGTGGCCGGTGGCGCCGGCAAAACGCCAATCACCATGGCCATCGTTCAGCATCTCAAAGCCCAAGGGCACAAGGTGGGCGTGATATCGCGGGGCTACGGCCGTCAAACCCGTGACACCCGCGCCGTGTTGCCCAGCAGCGCGCCACAGGATGTGGGGGACGAGCCCTTGCTGATTCAACAATCAACCGGCGTGCCGGTTTGGGTGGCAAGGCAAAGGGCCGATGCGGCAATGGCGCTGTTGCAAGCCCACCCTGAAGTGACCATTTTGGTCTGTGACGATGGCTTGCAGCACTGGGCCTTGGCGCGTGACATCGAAATTTGTGTGATGGACGAGCGCGGCACGGGCAACGGCTGGTGGTTGCCAGCTGGCCCCTTGCGCGAAAGTTGGCCGCGCCCTGTCGATGCGGTGCTTTTCACTGGGGCCCACACGCCACAAGGCCTCACCCCAGCAGATCACCGTGCGCATGAGGCGCAGGCGAACGCCCCCACTTTTGGAGCCAACCCCATGGCCCCTGCACGCGCGGCCAATGAATTCACCGCCACACGCCAGTTGTCTGCGAATGCCGTTGACCGGCACGGCCATCGAACGGCCCTCAGCGCTTTGGCCGGCCGCCCATTGCACGCGGTGGCCGGACTTGCGCGGCCCGAAGCCTTCTTTGACATGCTGCGGCAATCGGGCTTGCCCTTGGCCAGCACCACCGCGTTACCCGACCACCACGATTTTGAAGATTGGGCCCCCCGCCCCGACCTGACTTGGTTGTGTACCGAAAAAGATGCCGCCAAGCTGTGGCCGCATGAACCGGGCGCACTGGCTGTGCCCCTGGAAGTGGTGCCTGAACCGCGCTTTTGGTCGGACCTTGATGCCCGCATTGCGCAAGAGCGCAAGTCCATTGATGGGCAACGTGGCTGAGGGCGTCCCGGTATCATCTCGGCTATGGATAACAAATTGCTTGAATTGCTGGTTTGCCCTGTCACCAAAGGGCCCCTTGACTACGACCGCGAACGGCAAGAACTGCTCTCGCGCAGCGCGCGTCTGGCCTATCCGATTCGCAAAGGCATCCCCATCTTGTTGGAAAACGAAGCGCGTCTTTTGAGCGACGAAGAGATCGAACGCCTCGCAGCTCTGCGTCCCGCAATCTGAGGTTTGCACATGCCAGAGACTTCAGTGCGTTCGGGCTTCACAGTCGTGATTCCGGCACGCTTGGCCTCGAGCCGCTTGCCCAACAAACCCTTGGCCGACATTGCCGGCCTGCCCATGGTGGTGCGCGTGGCGCAACGTGCCCTGCAGTCAAAAGCACAGCACGTGGTGGTGGCGGCGGACAACGCGCAGATTGTGGCGGCCTGTGAATCGCATGGCATCGCCGCCCTGCTCACCCGAAAAGACCACCCAAGCGGTAGTGACCGTTTGGCCGAAGCCTGCCAACTGCTGGGTCTCTCGCCAGACTCGGTGGTGGTCAATGTGCAAGGGGATGAGCCGCTGATACCCGCCGAACTCATCAACGAAGTGGCCCGCGTTCTGACCGAGCGCCCCGATGCCAGCATGAGCACCGCCGCACACCCGATTGCTTCACTGGAAGAGTTCACCAACCCCAACGTGGTGAAAGTGGTGATGGATGCACGCCAAATGGCGCTGTACTTCAGTCGCGCACCCATTCCTTGGTGGCGCGATGGCCAAGCGCCATCCGGTCTCAAGGCGCTGCCCAGCCCAGCACCTCTGCGCCACATCGGCATTTACGCTTACCGG
>JBJOIR010000059.1:0-12735 GCA_046047055.1 Pseudomonadota bacterium
AGGTGCGCCCTGAATCTGAGCGCAGCCCTTCCACCGTGCGCCGCGCGATGGCGGCATTGGGTTACCAAGAAACCATCAACTACAGCTTTGTGGAAGAAAGTTGGGAGCGTGATTTGGCCGGTAATGCCCAGCCGATTCGCTTGCTTAACCCCATTGCCAGCCAAATGAGCGTGATGCGCTCAAGCTTGATCGGCTCGTTGTTGCAAGTCATCAAATTCAATGCCGACCGCAAAGCCGATCGTGTGCGCGTGTTCGAACTGGGTCGCGTCTTTTTGCGCAATCAGGACGTGCAGAGCACAGACACCACGGTTGAAGGGTTTGATCAGCCCATGCGGGTGGCCGGCATGGCTTGGGGGCCTTTGGAGCCTTTGGGTTGGCAGGGCAAAGGTCGCCATGTCGACTTTTTTGATGTCAAAGCCGATGTCGAAAAACTGTTGGCTCCCCGCAAGGCCGAGTTTGTGGCCGCCGAGCATCCCGCCTTGCACCCCGGTCGTTCCGCAGAGGTGTTGCTGGACGGTCAGTCCATTGGATTTATCGGCGAATTGCACCCCCGTTGGCGCCAGTCATGGGAGCTGCCGAGCGCGCCCGTGGTGTTGGAGTTGTCGCTGGACGCCGTCATTCAACGCACGGTCCCTGTGGCCCGTGGTGTGGCCAAGCACCAATCGGTGGAGCGCGACCTTGCGGTGATTGTTCAAGAGCAGGTGAGCCACGCCCAATTGATGCAGGCCATTCACGCCGCGCCCCCCCAAGGCTTGTTGCGCGATGCGGTGCTGTTTGACATTTACCGTCCCAAGGCCGATTCGGGTGGGGGCTTGGCTTTGGGTGAGAAAAGCTTGGCCGTGCGCCTGACTTTGCACAGCGATGAGGGCACCTTGACCGACGCCCAAATTGAGACGACCATGAACGCTGTATTGACGCAGTTGAGCCAACAACTGTCGGCGCGTTTGCGCGCTTGAGGTGGCCATGCAAATCAGCTTTGAAACCCTAGAAACACCGGCGCTGACCAAAGCGCACTTGGCCGATTTGTTGTTTGAACAAATCGGTTTGAACAAACGCGAATCCAAGGACATGGTCGACGCATTTTTCGACCTGATGGTGGACAGCTTGATTGCTGGCGATGATGTAAAGATTTCGGGTTTCGGGAATTTCCAGATCCGTACCAAAGCCGCCCGACCAGGCCGCAATCCGCGCACAGGAGAATTGATTCCTATTGAGGCACGTCGTGTCGCTACTTTCCATGCAAGTCATAAACTCAAGGCCCTGATTCAGGGGGATACTGAAGAGGTGTAAATTCCAACCAACAACGGGTCCTGGATTTTTTTTTGACTGGAAATCCTCATGTTGTTCAAATTCAAATCCCATGCCGCCAGCGATCTGATCATGCTCGAGGCAGATGCCCGTAAATTGCTCAAGATCATGCTCGGGGATGATCCTGTCAAAGGCATCTTGCCGGTGCAGGCGCTGCCCCAAGCGATTCAGGCCTTAGAGATGGCGGTGGCTCAAGACGAGGCTGAACAGCGCGAAAAGGCCGAAAAATTGCCGACGTTGATTTCGGGTGAAGAGGATGAACCCGTTTTATTGAGCACCGTGAGTCTGTCTCAGAGGGTGGCCCCAATGCTCAAATTGCTCAAAAGGTCCTTGAGTGAAGAGGCCGACGTGGTTTGGGGTGTCTGACTCTGCGTTCAGCGCGTGAACATTGCGCCGCCCAATTTGTAGCCCGCTTTCAATTGGCGCTTGGCAAACCATCCTTGGTTCATTTCCAGCACAAAACGAACCGGCTTTTCGGAGCAATGGGAATCGTCGCTTTGTGGCTTCATATCGGCCAAGTTCACAATGGTCCCATCGTCGGCCACAAAGGCGGCTGAGAGGGGAATAAGGGTGTTGCGCATCCAAAAGCACTGGGTGGCCGGTTGTTCAAAAACAAACAACATGCCTTCATGCTGCGGCATTTCTTTTCGCCACATCAGCCCAATTTGTCGCTGCTCAGCGGTTTGAGCCAATTGAACATCCAGCACATGCATGCCCGCAGTGAGTTTGGCCCGCGGCAATTGCAACTGTGGCGAGGACTGAGCCGCCACCGACATGGCCAGCGTGGCCAAGGCCGTGGCGAAGGCTTTGCGCAAAAATGGGCCAGCGAGGGTGGGGCGAGAGGCAGAAAAAATCATGTTGACGAAGACAAAGGCATAGATAAGACAGGGTTCTGGCCTCAGAGGATAAGCCCTATGAAGGCTTCGAGGGGGCAGGGACCGGTCGCTAGAGGGATGATTCGGGGTCAGGGGTATCCAGGGGGGGCAAATCCAGGCTAGGAACAGCCGGGTTAGAAACAGCCGGGTCTAGGGAGCCATTTTCTGGCCGAATGTTGGCGGCCATCAGCCCTTTGCTGCCCTGCGTCAGTTCAAAACTCACGCGGGCTCCTTCCTTCAAGCTTTTGTAACCGTCCGCCAGAATGGCCGAAAAGTGCGCAAAAGCATCAGGGCCCCCGCCATCGGGTTGGATGAAGCCAAAACCCTTGGCATCGTTGAACCATTTGACCGTACCACTGGGCATACGATGTCTCCATGATTGTTTGCACCAGTTGAATCGCTGTTATCAAATTTGTCAATGTGAGGTTTTCCCGGGGTGAGTCCCTATTTGGGCAGCGATGCGAAAGTCTTTTCTGGTCCGGGTCCAAAAGGGCTTGAAAGGCTCGATAGAATGAAATCATGGCATCGAAAAAACCTGTTATTCCACCGCTGCCGACCGCGACCCCCCGAGTGCCAGATGGTGGCGATTCGGTGGTCTTGGAACGCCGTGCCCAAAAAATTGAACCGCCCCAGATGTACCAAGTGGCGATGCTGAACGATGACTACACCCCCATGGAATTCGTGGTGATGGTGATTCAGGAGTTTTTCAGCAAAGACCGCGAAGCTGCGACGCAAATCATGCTCAAGATCCATTTGGATGGCAAAGGCGTTTGTGGGGTTTATTCCCGCGACGTGGCTGCGACCAAGGTCGATCAAGTGTTGGATGCAGCCAAGCAAGCGGGGCATCCATTGCAATGTGTCAGCGAGCCTCTTGAATAGCAGGCTAAAGCCCCTCACATCATCTTATCTATCAGCAAGGCATAAAAGGAAATCACATGATTGCCCAAGAATTGGAAGTCAGCTTGCACATGGCCTTTGTTGAGGCGCGTCAGCAACGTCACGAATTCATCACGGTGGAGCACCTGCTTTTGGCCTTACTGGACAACCCCAGTGCGGCTGAAGTGTTGCGCGCCTGTGCTGCCAATATTGACGATTTGCGCACGGCATTGAGCAATTTCATCAAGGACAACACGCCTCAAGTGGCCGGCACCGAAGAGGTCGACACCCAGCCGACTTTGGGCTTTCAGCGCGTGATTCAGCGCGCCATCATGCACGTTCAATCGACAGGCAGTGGCAAAAAAGAAGTCAATGGCGCCAATGTGTTGGTGGCTATTTTTGGCGAAAAAGACTCGCACGCGGTTTACTACTTGCATCAGCAAGGCATCACCCGTCTGGATGTTGTGAACTTCATTGCCCACGGCATTCGAAAAAGCGACCCACCCGAGGCCTCCAAATCTGCCGAAAACCCAGCCAGCAGCGAGGGCGAAGAGGGCGGCGCTGGCGGCGAGCGCAACGAAAAAGCCTCCCCCCTGGAGCAGTACACCAACAACCTCAACCAAGCCGCTAAAGAGGGCAAGATTGATCCCCTCATTGGTCGCGAGTACGAGGTGGAGCGCACCATTCAAATTTTGTGCCGTCGCCGCAAAAACAACCCGCTGTTGGTGGGCGAAGCGGGCGTGGGCAAAACTGCCATTGCCGAGGGCTTGGCCTGGCGCATCACCCAAGGCTCGGTGCCTGAAATCTTGGCAGAGGCCACGGTTTATTCACTCGACATGGGCGCTTTGTTGGCGGGAACCAAGTACCGCGGTGATTTTGAGCAACGCCTCAAAGGCGTGCTGAAGGCGCTCAAAGACAAACCCAATGGCATTTTGTTCATCGACGAAATTCACACCTTGATCGGTGCTGGTGCGGCTTCTGGCGGCACATTGGATGCGTCCAATCTGCTCAAGCCGGCGCTCTCCAGCGGTCAACTCAAGTGCATTGGCGCCACCACATTCACCGAATACCGGGGCATTTTTGAAAAAGACGCAGCCCTGTCACGTCGCTTCCAAAAAGTCGATGTGGTCGAGCCCACCGTGTCGGAGACAGTGGACATTCTCAAAGGCCTGAAGAGCCGTTTTGAAGACCATCACAGCGTCAAGTACACCATTGCGGCTTTGCAGGCGGCGGCTGAGTTGTCAGCCAAATTCATCAATGACCGTCAGCTGCCCGACAAGGCCATTGACGTGATCGATGAGGCCGGTGCCGCCCAGCGCATACAGGTGGCCTCGAAGCGCAAAAAGACCATTGGCAAGACCGAGATCGAAGACATCGTGGCCAAAATTGCGCGCATCCCGCCCGCCAACGTGTCCAACGATGACCGCAGCAAATTGCAAACCATTGAGCGCGACCTCAAGTCGGTGGTGTTTGGCCAAGACAAAGCGCTTGAAGTGCTGGCGTCTGCAGTCAAGATGGCGCGCTCGGGCTTGGGCAAAACAGACAAGCCGATCGGGTCCTTCTTGTTCTCAGGCCCCACCGGCGTGGGCAAGACCGAGGCGGCCAAACAACTGGCCTACATCTTGGGCATTGAGTTGATCCGCTTTGACATGTCAGAGTACATGGAGCGCCATGCGGTGAGCCGTTTGATCGGTGCGCCTCCGGGCTACGTCGGCTTTGACCAAGGCGGTTTGTTGACCGAAGCCGTGACCAAGAAACCCCACTGCGTGTTGTTGTTGGACGAAATTGAAAAAGCCCATCCGGACATTTTCAACGTGCTGTTGCAGGTCATGGACCACGGCACCTTGACCGACAACAACGGACGCAAGGCCGACTTCCGCAACGTGATCATCATCATGACCACCAATGCCGGCGCTGAAACCATGAACAAAGCCACCATTGGCTTTACCAACCCGCGCCAAGCTGGGGACGAAATGGGCGACATCAAACGCTTGTTCACCCCCGAGTTCCGCAACCGCTTGGACGCCATGGTCAGCTTCAAGCCTTTGGATGAGCAAATCATCTTGCGGGTGGTCGACAAGTTCCTCTTGCAACTTGAGCAACAGTTGGGCGAGAAAAAGGTTGAAGTCACCTTCACCGATGCCTTGCGCAAATTCTTGGGTAAGAAAGGTTTTGATCCGCTCATGGGCGCTCGACCCATGCAACGACTCATTCAAGACACCATTCGCAAGGCATTGGCCGATGAATTGCTGTTTGGTCGTTTGACCGAAGGCGGTCGCCTCACCGTGGACATCGACGACAAGAATGAAGTGCAACTGGACATCACGCCCAACCCGAAAAAAGAAGGTCGTGCGTCTCGTTCAGAACCCACCGAGCCAGAAGAGGCCACAGCCAGCTGAGCACATCAGGCGCTGGCCTGTGGCCACAATAAAGGAGACCGTTCTGGTCTCCTTTTTTTATGGGTTAACGAACTGCGCTTGGCGCGCAGATGTGTGGCTCAGTTGACCATCACCAACTTGCCTTTGACGCTGCGCGAACCCATCAGGCTGTAGGCGTCTTTCAGGTCTTTCATGGGCATCGTGCGGTCGATCACGGGCTTGATCTTGCCTTGCCCGTACCACTGGGCCAGTTGGCCCATCATGGCGGCATTGGCTTGCGGCTCACGTTTGGCAAAGTCACCCCAAAAAACGCCCACCAACGAGGCGCCTTTGAGCAAGGGCAAATTCAAGGGCAGGGCAGGAATCGGCCCGCCAGCAAACCCCACCACTAAATAGCGGCCACGCCAGGCGATGGACCGAAAGGCCGGTTCTGCCAAATCACCGCCCACCGGGTCATAAATCACATCGGGGCCACGGCCTTCGGTCAGCACTTTGAGCGCTTCGCGCAAGTTTTCGCGAGAGTAGTTCACGGTGGCATCGGCACCCAGCGAGGTACACAGGTCACATTTTTCGTCGGTAGACGCTGCGGCAATGACTTTGGCGCCAGCTGCCTTGGCGATTTGAATTGCGGCGGTGCCCACCCCGCCTGCCGCACCCAACACCAGCACCGTCTCGCCCGCTTGAAGAGCCGCGCGGTCCATCAGGGCGTGGTGGGAGGTGGCGTAGGTCATGATGAAAGCCGCGCCATCGACGGCAGGAAACCCCGCAGGCAAAGGCATGCACAGCTTGGCGGGGGCCAAGGTGTGGGTGCCAAACCCGCCCGTGCCAGACAAGCAAGCCACCGTCTGTCCTACTTTCAGGTGGGTCACGCCTTCGCCCACGGCTTGCACAACGCCGGCGTATTCCGAGCCGGGCACAAATGGCAATTCGGGCTTCATTTGGTATTTGTTTTGAACAATCAACAAATCAGGAAAATTCAGACTGGCAGCCTGAATCTGAAGCAGCACTTGTCCAGCCCCCGGTGTGGGTGTGGGCAATTCTTTCCAGGTCAGGGCGTCGATTCCGACAGGGTTTTCGCAAAGCCAAGCTTGCATTGTTTTTCTCCTTGGAGTGCACAGGTTCTTGGGGTGGCATCTTAGGGACAGACAGGGCATTGGCCATGTCCCCCGAGCGACCAAATTCAGGAGCGACAAATCTCGCCTTGACCACGCGAAAACAGGCCCTGCGCCCTACAATTCAAGGCTTAGACAAGGGCACAGCATGAAAATTCTCATTTCCAATGACGATGGCTTTCGCGCCGAGGGCATCGTGGCCCTTTATGAGGCGCTCAAAACCATTGCCGACGTGGAAGTGGTGGCGCCTGAGCAAAACAACAGTGCCAAATCCAATGCATTGACATTGCACACGCCTTTGTACGTGCACCGCGCCGATAACGGCTTTCGGTATGTCAATGGCACCCCTGCCGATTGCGTGCACATTGCCTTGACGGGCTTGTTGGGTTACCGACCTGACTTGGTGATATCGGGCATCAACAACGGCGCCAACATGGGCGATGACACGCTTTATTCAGGCACTGTCGGCGCGGCCATGGAAGGCTATTTGTTTGGTATCCCCGCCATCGCGGTGTCTCAAATTGACAAGGGTTGGGCGCACCTCGATGCGGCCGCAGCCACGGTCAAAACGATGGTGCTGCAAATGCAGGCGGACAACTTGGTGAACGAACGACCTTGGTTGTTGAATGTGAACATTCCCAACTTGCCGTTGGGTGACATCCAGCCCGCCCAAATGACGCGCCTCGGTCGACGCCATGCCGCAGAGCCGGTCATCACACAAGTCGATCCGAGGGGCCAAACCATGTATTGGATTGGCAATGCGGGGCCAGCCATGGATGACAGCGAAGGTACCGATTTCCATGCCGCCCAATTGGGTCATGTGGTGGTGACCCCGCTCAAAGTGGACCTGACCGACCATGCGAACCTTGAGCGTTGGGCCGACACCTTGAACCGTTTGGCAACAAAGGGCACGCCATGAGCCAGCGTCCAGGTTTTCCTGTCAAGTTGTCGCAAACTGGGGCGTCCAGTCCTGCTAAGAAATCCACCGCGACCACCGCAGTTCAACCTCCAGTACTTCACAAGCCACGAACCACGCCTGTTCCGACGGCGCGTGCCTCGGTACAGTCCACCGCACTTTCCGCACCGCGAGGGGTCAATTCCTCAAACGCAGCCAGCAGCATGGCCCGCGTCTCTGGTCTGGGTTTGGACTCGGGGGCAGTCAGGGCCCGCATGGTCCGCAAGTTGGCCGAACAAGGCGTGAAAGATACGCGCGTGCTAGAGGCCATGGGCTTGGTCGAGCGGCACCAATTTGTCGAGAGCGCTTTGGTGAACCAAGCCTACGAAGACACCAGTTTGCCGATTGGTTTAGGTCAAACCATCTCAAAACCCAATGTGGTGGCGCGCATGATCGAATTGCTGAGTGAAGGCGTGCAGGGCAAATTGGGTCGTGTCTTGGAAATCGGTACGGGTTGTGGCTACCAAGCCGCTGTGCTCAGCCATGTCGCCACCGAGGTGTACAGCATTGAACGTTTGCGCGGCTTGCACGAAAAAGCCCGCGCCAATCTGCGGCCCTTTCGTTTGCACAACGTGCATTTGATTTTTGGCGACGGCATGTTGGGTTACCCCAAAGGGGCCCCTTATGCGGGCATCATTTCGGCGGCTGGCGGCGACGCGGTGCCCCAAACTTGGTTAGACCAATTGGCAGTTGGTGGGCGTTTGATTGCCCCCACCATCACCCCAGCTGGACACCAGGCGCTGGTGGTCATTCAAAAGACGGCGCAGGGTTTCGACCGCCAAGTGCTCGAAGCTGTTCACTTTGTGCCTCTAAAATCAGGCGTTGCCTGAACCAGAAAAGCCCGATGACTCCCATTTTCCATTTTCGTCCCCTCGTGTTGGCCTTTGCCGCACTGCTGCTCAGTGCTTGCACCACCTCTGTGCGTGTGCCGGCCCCAGTGGAAGACCGAAGCACTTCTGCGCGCCCCACCAGCCTGCCTAAGGTGACGCCGCCTCAAGCGATGAGCCCAGCGCCATCTGCCAGCCAAGTGCAAGACGCTTCCGTCAAGCCGGGCAATGAAAACGCGGGCACACCGGGCTATTACACCGTTCAGCGCGGCGATACCTTGACCCGTATCGGGCTGGACCATGGCCAGGGCTGGCGTGACTTGGTGCGCTGGAACAACTTGGCCAACCCCGATGTGATCGAAGTCGGACAGGTGTTGCGAGTAGCGCCGCCTGGCGCCTCGGTGGAAACATCTGGCGTGGTGGTTCGCCCCGTGCAGCCCACGGGTCCTGGTGCTGCCACCACCCAGGACAAGGAAGATGCAGCAAAAGAGCTGGCCAACAAGCCCAATGTGGCGACCAACGGCATGCAGTTCATTTGGCCCACACAGGGCAAAGTGGTCACCAAATTCGATGCGAGCAACAAGGGCATTGAGATCGCGGGCAAAAAGGGCGAACCCGTCTTGGCAGCAGAGGCCGGCAAGGTGGCTTATGTGGGCGAGTCGTTGCGCGGCTACGGCAAACTGATCTTGATCAAACACAACGGTTATCTCACCGCCTATGGCCACAACGACAAGTTCATGGTCAAAGAAGATCAGACGGTGAGCAAGGGTCAAAAGATTGCCGAAATGGGCAACACCGATGCGGACGGTTTCAAGCTGAAATTTGAGATTCGCGATACCGCTGGCAAAGCCCTGAACCCAGTCTCGCTGTTGCCACAGCGTTGAGCATCTGGCCTTCACGGGTTCAACGCAGTGAATTTAAGCGGTGGGCAGGGCAGGGCAGTCCGGTTTGCGCCTCGCAAGCTGAGACAATTGGGGCATGAGTGAACACGCTATTTCTTCCCCTTCTGACCTGACGGACGCCCAAAACCCTGCCGACCACGAATTGCCTGAGGGCTGGTTGCGCGTGAATGCCCTGGACATCGATGCCCAGGGCATCGCTCGACGACCCGATGGCAAAGTGGTCTTCATCGAAGGTGCATTGCCCTATGAAGTGGTGTCGGTACAGGTAGGCCGCAAAAAGAACAGTTTTGAACAAGGCACCGTGAGCCAAATTCACGCTGAATCTTCTCAGCGCGTGCGCCCGGGTTGCCCCCATTTCGGTTTGCATGCTGGTGCTTGCGGGGGCTGCAAAATGCAGCACTTCGAAGTCTCCGCCCAGGTGGCCGCCAAGCAGCGCGTGCTCGAAGACAACTTGTGGCACTTGGGCAAGGTCAAAGCCGAAACCATGATGCGCCCCATAGAGGGGCCGTCTTGGGGCTACCGCTACCGCGCACGTTTGTCGGTGCGCTATGTCATCAAAAAAGGCGAAGTGCTGATTGGCTTTCATGAGCGCAAAAGCCGTTACATCGCCGACATGAAGGTTTGCCCGGTTTTGCCGCCGCATGTCAGCAAGATGTTGCTGCCTTTGCGGGCCTTGATTGGGAAAATGGACGCCCGAGAAACCCTGCCGCAACTTGAACTGGCCTGTGGGGACCACGTGACCGCGTTGGTCTTGCGTCACCTCGAGCCCTTGAGCGAGGCCGACAAAACTTTGCTGCGCACTTTTGCTGCAGAACATCAGGTGCAATGGTGGTTACAACCCAAAGGCCCCGACACGGTGCACCTGCTCGATGAAGGCGGGGCGCAACTGGCCTATGGCTTGCCCGACTTTGGCATCTTGATGCCTTTCAGGCCGACTGACTTCACCCAGGTCAATCCGTACATCAACCGCGTGTTGGTGGCGCGGGCCCTGCGTTTGCTACAGGCTCAGAAGAGCGAGCGCGTGATTGACTTGTTTTGTGGGCTGGGCAACTTCACTTTGCCCATCGCAACACAGGCCGGGCAAGTGCTGGGCATCGAGGGCGCCGAAACCTTGGTGGCGCGTTCACGTGATAACTACGCCCGCAATCAGGCCGATCGCGCTGCCGGACAAGCGTTGGCGCCCACACAATTCGTGGCGCGCAATCTCTTTGAGATGACGCCTGAGATGTTGGTGGCCGACGGAACTGCCGACAAATGGTTGGTAGACCCGCCCAGAGAAGGCGCATTTGCCTTGAGCAAAGCGTTGGCCGAACTGAACGAAAACCACGACTTGCGCCAAGGCTGGACACCGCCCAAGCGCATTGTTTACGTGAGTTGCAACCCTGCCACGTTGGCCCGAGACGCAGGTTTGCTGGTGCACCGCGCAGGTTACCGCTGCGTGAGTGCAGGGGTGATCAACATGTTTGCGCACACCGCACACGTGGAAAGCATCGCGGTTTTTGAACTGGCCTAGTTTCTGTGCTTGAGCGCCTCCAGATGAGTCGCTCAATACCTGTGCATCAATCAGGTTGGGGCAAAAACTCTGGGCAAAAAATTCAAGGGTCAAGATGCAGGGGAACAGCCACAGGGTGGATTGCCCAGAGACCCAAAATCAAACCCTCCATGACAAAGGCTCCCGAAGGAGCCTTTGTTTTGGGGAAGAGGTGACCGCGTTATTCGCGTTCGCCGCCCATGATGCCCAACAAAGCCAGCAAGCTTTGGAACACATTGAAGATGTCCAAATACAGAGCCAGTGTGGCGCTGATGTAGTTGGTTTCGCCACCGTCAATGATTTGCTTCAGGTCGTACAGCATGTAGGCGCTGAAGACACCGATGGCCATGACCGAGATCACCATCATGCCGACTGTGGAGCCGACAAACACGTTGATGACGCCGCCAATCATGATGGCCAAGGCACCCACAAACAGCCATTTGGACATGCCCGAAAGGTCACGCTTGATGGTGCTGGCCAAGCTGGCCATGACAAAAAACACACCTGCCGTACCTGCAAAGGCGGTCATGATCAGATCAGAGCCGTTTTTGAAGCCCAGCACCATGGCAATCATGCGCGAGAGCATCAAGCCCATGAAGAAGGTGAAGGCCAACAACACCGGCACGCCAGCGGCCGAGTTTTTGGTTTTTTCGATGGCAAACATGAAACCGAATGCGCCTGCCAGAAAGACGATCAGCCCCATGCCGCCGCCCAGTGATGCCGTGATGCCGGTGGTCACGCCCACCCAAGCGCCCAAGACGGTGGGCAGCAAGCTCAAGGCCAGCAGCCAGTAGGTGTTGCGCAGAACGCGGTTGCGCGTGACCAGATCGGCGCCGTGGCCCCAGTCCGTGGTGTTCAGTGTGCGAAGGTCGCTCATGGTTTTCTCCTGTTCGAACCCTGATTGCAGGGTGTAGCCATTGTAGGGTGAGCCTGAAAGCTTGGCGTAATTTCCGACAGTTGATGAGGGTATCGGGGTGAAGCAGTTTTGCTTGAAAGTCAGCGATCAAGGGCAGATTGCCCGTGTATGCTTGCGTTTTTTAAAACTGAGCCTTGTCTAACCATGAAAACCCAAGCCACTCTTGAACTCTCCGATGTCAAAGCCATTGCTGCCGCTGCCGAGGCTGAAGCGATCAAAAACAACTGGGCCGTGAGCATTGCCATTGTCGATGCTGGAGGCCATTTGTTGCACTTCGCCCGTTTGGACGGAGCCGCGCCCGTGTCTTCGCACATCGCCCCCGCCAAAGCCCACACCGCCGCCTTGGGTCGCCGCGAAACCAAAGGTTATGAGGATGTCATCAATGGTGGCCGCACCTCGTTTTTGTCGGCCCCAACCATCAAAGGCATGCTGGAAGGCGGCGTTCCGATCATGAAGGACGGCAATTGCCTGGGTGCAGTCGGTGTGAGCGGTGTGAAATCTCCTGAAGACGCGCAGATCGCGAAAGCCGGCATCGCCGCCATCGGTTTGTAATTGGCAAAGGCCTAGAAGGTGGGCTTTGGGGCTGTGATGGCCCGTCAGGGCCCGTCTTGTCCCAACCGCCAAGCCATGAAAAAAGCCGCTGAAAAGCGGCTTTTTTGTGGGCGTCAGCAGTGCTTCAAAACAGGTCGAGCACAGCCCCTTTGCTGGCGCTCGAAGCGTTGAAAGCAAATTTGGCTTGCACGCCCCGCGTGTAGCGTGGTGCAGGTGCAGTCCAGCCTTCACGGCGCTTGGCAATTTCAGCTGCGGGTACGTTCAGTTCCAGCACCAGCTTGTGTGCATCGATGGTGATGCTGTCGCCCTCTTGCACAAACGCAATGGTGCCGCCGGCAGCAGCTTCCGGGGCGACGTGGCCCACCACCATGCCCCAAGTGCCACCGGAGAAACGACCGTCGGTGATCAGGCCCACGCTCTCGCCCAGACCCGCGCCAATCAATGCACCCGTGGGAGCCAACATTTCGGGCATGCCGGGGCCGCCTTTGGGGCCGAGGTAGCGC
>JBJOIR010000060.1:0-12440 GCA_046047055.1 Pseudomonadota bacterium
TTTGCACCCATTTGCCATGTCAAAAACGCCCGTCTCTCCTCTGAAATCGGTGCCGCTTCAGTCCAGTGCCTTGCGCTTCTGGCATCGCGGTCAAATCTTGAATCACGGCAATGTACCACCAGATCGCACCCTGCTCGACCTGTTGCGTGAAGACTTGCGGCTGTCGGCCACCAAAGAGGGTTGTGCAGCCGGCGACTGTGGGGCGTGTACGGTGGTGGTGGCCGAACCCGTCAATGGGCAACTGCACTACCGGGCGGTAAACAGCTGCATCAAGCCGGCCCATGCCATTGACGGCATGGCGCTCTGGACGGCCGCTGACTTGACCCAAGCCAACGGTGAGTTGCACCCCGTGCAACGCAGCATGGTGGACTGCCACGGATCGCAATGCGGATTTTGCACACCCGGATTTGTCATGAGCCTGTTTGCGCTGTACCAGCGCACCTTGGCGCAGGGGCAAAACGTCGACACCCACACCGCGCACCAAGCTTTGTCGGGCAACCTGTGCCGATGCACCGGCTATCGCCCGATTGTTCAGGCCGCTTGCGCGTTGCAAGCCGATGCGGCTCACCAGATCGACGAAGCACCCATCGTCTCGGCATTGCAAGCACTGGATGCCCCTGAATCTTCGTCTTCGTCTTCATCTACCAAATCATCGGCCAGCTATTTGCGCCCGACCGACCTCAACACCTTGTTGCAACAACGGGCCGCCTGTCCACAAGCGCAATTGATTGCCGGTGCAACGGACGCGGGCTTGTGGCTGACGCAAGGGTTGCGCAGCATGCCCCAGATCATTGACCTGACGCGTGTGAAAGCGTTGCAACGCGTCGAGCGTTACCCGCACCACATCGCGATTGGCGCGGCTGTGAATTTACAAGACGCCTTTGACGCGCTGGCGCAAGACCGCCCCGTGGTCGGCCCGTTTGGCGAGCGTTTTGCCGGCTGGCCCGTGCGTCAATCGGGCACTTTGGGGGGCAATGTGGCGAACGGCTCACCCATTGGCGACAGCATGCCGCTGTTGATGGCGCTGGGTGCGCAGGTGGTGCTGATGGCATGGCGAAAGGGGCGTGTGGTGCATCGCCATGTGCCCCTCGATCGGTTTTACACCGGCTACCGCCAAAGCCTGTTGGCCAAAGACGAGATGCTGGCTTGGGTGGTGGTACCCCGGCCTGCGCCTGAAGAATGGTTGGCCGCTTACAAAGTTTCCAAACGCCAAGAAGACGACATTTCGGCCGTGTGTCTGGCGCTGCAACTGCACATCCAAGCCGGTCGCATCAGCCAAGTTCGCATCGGTGCGGGGGGTGTGGCGGCTACGCCAGCCCGCGCCGTGTTGACCGAAGCCGTACTGCTGGGCCAAGCATGGAATGAAGCCACTTTGGCCAAAGCCCAAGCGACGATTCAGCGCGAGTTTTCACCCTTGAGCGACTTGCGCGCCAGCGCCGATTACCGACGCCAAATTTTGAGTCAACTGCTGCGCCGTGCTTGGCTCGAGAGCATGGGCCACACCCCCCTTCGTTTGGAGGATTTGGCATGAAAAAGTCCACCCCACCCCCCGCCTTGACCAACACCCCAAGCCCTGACACGAGCCACCCGCGCTTTCATGAAAGCGCGATGGCGCAAGTGCAAGGCTTGGCCTCCTACATCGACGATTTGCCCTTGGTCGAGGGCACGCTGCACGCCGCCCCCTTGATGAGCCCCGTGGCCAACGCCCGCGTGCTCAACACCGATCTGAGCGCCACCCTAGCGGCGCCCGGTGTGGTGGGCGTGGTCACTGCGCAAGACATTCCGGGTGACCCGCTGTTGGCCACTTATGTTCATGACGAGTTGATTTTTGCTTCAGAGCAGCTCATGCATGTGGGCCAAGTGATGGGTTTGGTCTTGGGTCACAGCCACACCCAAGCGCGCAAAGCCGCGCGCCAAATGCGCTTGAAAACAGCGCAACAGCCGCCACTGCTGCACGCGCGCGAGGCCATGGCGGCGGGCAGCTTTGTGCTGCCGCCCGTGACCGTCCAGCGTGGCGATGCCAAACGCGGCGTGGCCGATGCGCCGCACCGATTGCAAGGCAGCTTGGAGATCGGTGGGCAAGAACACTTTTATTTGGAAAGCCAGATCGCCTACGCCATTCCGCAAGACGATGGCCACTGGCTGATTCACAGTGGCACACAACACCCCGGCGAGGTGCAACATTGGGTGGCCCACGCCCTCGATATCCCGTTGTCCAAGGTGCGTGTGGTCTGCCGCCGCATGGGCGGAGGCTTTGGTGGCAAAGAAACACAAGCGGGGCACTTGGCCGTTTGGGCAGCGCTTGCGGCGCACAAATTTGGCCGCCCCGTGAAAATGCGCCTCGACCGTGGCGACGACATCCTGATCACCGGCAAACGCCATCCCTTTAGCCACGATTGGCAGGTCGGCTTTGATCGCCAAGGGCGGGTGCTGGGCCTCAACTCGGTGCAGATGGCCCATTGCGGGCACAGTGCCGACCTGAGTGGACCTGTGGCCGACCGGGCCATTTTTCACACCGACAACGCCTACTTTTTGAGCGACCTGGCCATCACCTCCCACCGCTGCAAAACGCACACCCAAAGCCACACCGCCTTTCGCGGCTTTGGTGGGCCGCAAGGGGTGCTGTTGATCGAAGCCATCATGGGCGACATCGCGCGCCACTTAGGGCTGGACGCGCTCGATGTGCGACTGGCCAACCTGTATGGCGTGGGCGAACGTGACACCACGCCCTACGGCATGAAGGTCGAAGACAACATTCTTCTGCCCCTGATCACGCAATTGGCTGAACGCTGCGACTACCGTGAGCGACGCCAAGCCCTGCGTGACTGGAACGCCACCCACGATGTGATCAAAAAAGGTTTGGCGCTCACGCCCGTCAAGTTTGGCATCAGCTTTACGGCCACACCCTTTAACCAAGCCGGCGCTGTGGTGTCGGTGTACACCGACGGCAGCGTTCGCGTGAACCATGGTGGCACCGAAATGGGCCAAGGCTTGCACACCAAAGTGTGTGGCCTGGTGGCCCGCGTGTTGGGCTTGCCTGCAAGCCAAGTGCAAGCCAGCGCCAGCGACACCGACCAAGTGGCCAACGCCAGCGCGACCGCTGCTTCCAGCGGCACCGACCTGAACGGCCGTGCTGCAGAAAACGCGGCCCTGCAAGTGCGGCAAAACATAGCAGCCTGCATTGCCAAGGCCGATGGTTGCGCGGTAGAAAGCGTGCGGTTTGAAAATGCTGCAGTCATCACGCCCGTGCGCCAACGCAGTTTCACTGAAGCCGTGCAGTGGGCCTATGGTCAGCGGGTGCAATTGTGGAGCGATGGTTTTTATGCCACGCCCAAAATTCATTACGACCGCAGCACCCTGACCGGCCGCCCGTTTTACTACTTTGCTTATGGCGCGGCTTGCAGCGAGGTGGCCATCGACACCTTGACGGGCGAATACCGGGTGTTGCGCACCGACATCCTGCACGATGTGGGGCACTCGTTGCACACCGAAATCGACATTGGCCAGATCGAAGGCGGCTTTGCGCAAGGCTTGGGGTGGCTCACCACCGAAGAACTGGTGTGGAACAAACAAGGCGAACTCTTGACCAAAGGGGCCAGCACTTACAAAATTCCCACCGCCGCCGACATGCCGGCGCAGTTGAACATTGACCTGTGGCACGAAGCCAACCGCGAAGACAATGTGGGCGGCAGCAAAGCGGTGGGCGAACCCCCGTTCATGCTGGCCATCAGCGTGTTCGAGGCCTTGCGCGATGCCATTGCAGCCACCCGCCCCGGCCACGCTCCGATTCACCTGGACACCCCCGCCACGCCGGAGCGCGTGCTGACCGCGATCCTTGCGCCATGATGGCGCCTGCACTCAAACTTAAAATAATTAACCCATGACGGCCCATCCCGCTGTTTCCCAAATACAAGGCTGGCGTGCAGGTTTGCTGTGGTTTCCTGATCCACAGCAACACCAAGCCCAGCATGAAACCGATGGCCTGCTGGTCACCGGACAAAGCGCCGACGGCGTGGTGCGCGTCCTGGCCATCGGTCCCCATCGCGACCTCGCCCCGCACTACCCCGACCTGCCCGTGACCCATTGGCCCGACCGGTGCATTGCGCCGGGTTTTGTGGACCTGCACATCCATTACCCACAAACCGACGTCATCGGCTCTCCGGCCGAGGGGCTGCTGCCTTGGCTGGAGCAGTACACCTTTCCACATGAAAAGCAGTTTTCAGACCCCGCCTATGCACATGCGGTATCTGGCTTTTTTTTGGATGAACTGATGCGCCAAGGGGTCACCACGGCCCTCAGTTTTGCAACCGCGCACCCTGTCTCGGTCGATGCATTCATGGCCGAGGCACAAAAGCGCCGCCTGCGCATGATCTCCGGCAAAGTGCTGCAAGACCGGCACAGCCCGGAGGGCCTGCGCGACACCGATACAGCGCAAAGCCTCTGCGACACCGAAGACCTGATTCGACGCTGGCATGGCGTCGATCGGCTGGGCTACGCGATCACACCGCGCTTTGCGCCCACCAGCACACCCGAGCAATTGCACGGCGCGGGCGAGCTGGCAGAACAATTTCCAGATGTTTGGATTCAGTCTCATGTGGCTGAAAACCTCGACGAAATCCGTTGGGTGCAGACCCTTTTTCCTGAAGCCCGCAGCTACCTGGATGTCTATGACCGTGCTGGCTTGTTGCGCCAGCGCGCGGTGTATGCCCACTGCATTTATTTGGACGAGACCGACCGCCAACGCATGGCCGAGGTGGGGGCAACAGCCGCCGTCAGCCCCACCAGCAACCTGTTTTTGGGCAGCGGTTTTTTTGACTACAGCGCCTCTGATGCGGCTGGCCTGCGCTACGGCTTGGCCAGCGATGTGGGTGGCGGCACCAGCTTCAGCCCGTTTCACACCATGCACGCGGCCTACACCGTGGCGCGGCAAAGTGTGGGCCGCGCAGGCATCAGTCTGTCCCCCGAACACCTGTGGTGGCAACACACGGCTGGCGCGGCACAGGCCTTGGATTTGACTGGAAAAGTGGGCAACCTGCTGCCCGGCTGCGAAGCTGATTTTGTCGTGCTCAACCCCAAAGCCACCCCCTTGCTGGCGCGGCGCACAGCGCAAACCGAGACCTTGGCTGAGTGGCTGTTTGCCATGATCGTGTTGGGCGACGATCGCTTGATCGCGCACACCGTGGTGCAAGGCCAAACTGTGGTCCCCGCTCAAGCATGACCGAAGAAAACGCCCCACTTGGCGAACACGCCATCATCGACCCCTACGCCTCGCAACGGCAATCGGTGCGCAAGGGCATCGCGCAGTTTCAAGAGCGTTTGCAAGCAGCCGGACACGCGTTCAGAGACCCGCCACCCGAGCCCACATCGTGCTGCGGCCGAGGCTGCAACGGCTGCGTTTGGGAGAGTTACGACGCGGCGCTGATGTTTTGGTACGAAGACGCTGGCGCGCTGCTGGCTTCTTGAAGGGCGCTCAGGCGTCACCCAAATGTTTGCCCGCCTCGCGGCGTGTGAGGCCCGAGAGTTGCTCTGCGTGTTGGCTTAAAAACTGCCGCACGGCATCGGGTTGGGTTCGGGCGTGGTCACGCAAGGCCCAGCCAATGGCTTTGCGAATGAAAAAATCGGTCTCGCCGGCCAGAGTCAGCGCATACCGAAACAGCCTTTTTTGATCGGTGTGCTCTCGCCAGCCCAATTGGTGCAGCATGGCCACGCGGCGGACCCACAAATGGGGGTGCACCAACCACGCGTCCATCACGCTCTGGGCATCGGCATCACGGCTTTTGGCCTTCAACACGATATCGCCGACCACTCCCGCCAAGCCATCCACGGTGTCCCACCAAGCATCGGTTTGCACCCACTGCCCCATGCGGGGCAAGGCGGCCAAATCCAAGCGTTTGTGGTGCTTGGCCAGCAGGTCGATGGCGGCATAACGAAACTCACGTTCAGGCAAGCGCCACAGGGCCTCCACCAAGTCCAGCAATTCTTCAGGGCTACCGGTGAATTTGGGCAAGCCTTTCAAAGCATCGCGCCTGGGCCCTGCACGAATACCCAAAAACTCAAACTGGTTCAGCATGTAGGCCCGCATAGGAACGGCCTGTTCAGGGTCGGCTTGCGCCCTCAATGCGGTGTCGATGGGCTCCAGTCCCCAGGGTTTGTTCAGCATGATTTAGACTGCGCTGGGTGGCATCACAGGGGGCAAGCTCGAAGCCATGTTCAGCGCGGACAGCACCTCTGGCAAAGCCGTTGGGCGAACCACACGGCCCACCTCTTGCCCTTCTCGCAGCAAGATCAGTGTGGGCCACAGTTTGACGCGGTAACTGCGGCCCAAGGCGCGCCCGGGGCCATCTTCCACTTTGAGGTGTTGCCACTGGGGCTGCTGCAACAGCGCTTGGTGCAGGGCGGTTTGTGCTGCGCGGCAGTGGCCGCACCATTCGGTGCCAAATTCCAACACGGTCAGCCCGGGCAAAGCATCGACTTCAGATCGGCTTGGGGCTTCAAGGGCGCTCAAGTAAGGGGCAGAGACGGTCATGACGGCATTTCCTGCAGAGGTCGCGGCACTGCGTGTTGACTCAACCCCCAGCCAACTCCTGCAGCGCCTGTGGGTTGGGCAGACCCAATATTCGCCCACCGCCGATGATAAGTTGCCGGTCTCGCAAGTGGCGCAGCACCCGAGAAAAGGTCTCTGGGGCCATGCCCAACTGGGCGGCAATGGTGCGTTTGCGCTCGGTCAGTTTGACCGCCAAGCCACCCAGCAATTCATCGGGCTTGGCATGGCGCAACAGCCACTCTGCGCAACGTGCGTCGGCGTCTTTGGCCAAGCGACTCACACCCAACTCGGTTTGTTGGCGCTGCGATTGCGCCATGTCGCGCAGCAAATTTTGCGAGGTCTTAGGCAAGGTTTTGACCTGCGCCAAAAATTCAGGAACAGGCACAAACCGCAGTTGCACATCGGTATCGGCCAGCGCATCGACGACATGGGGCAAACCCAGCAAGGCCGACGCAGCTTCGAGCCAAAAGGGGCCCTCGACCACGCCCAATTGGTGCGCCATGAGGCCTTCCGCCATGACCCCTAAAACCACACGACCTTGCACGACATGCACAACCCGATCCACCGCACTGCCTCGGTTCAGCAACACGGTCCCCGCAGCCAAGGAGGTGACGGATTCAGGCGAGGGGGAAAGCGTGGGATCGAACATGATGGCCACGAATGTGCCAGAGCCGAGACCCATGGTCTTTGACACAAATCAATAACGCGAAAAACTCACGTTAAAGCCCCTCAAACCACCAAGATCGCCCTGAAATCGTTCACGTTGGTGTGGGTGGGGCCGGTGATGACCAAATCTCCCAGCGCGGCGAAAAAGCCGTAAGCGTCGTTGCGCTGCAAATGGTCGTCGACTTTGTGGCCCAAAGCTGCAGCCCGTGCCAGCGTGTCGGGCGACACCCAGGCCCCCGCGTTGTCCTCAATGCCATCAATGCCATCGGTGTCTGCGGCCAACGCCCAGACACCCCCCTGGCCTTGCAGGGCTTGTGCCAAGCCCAAGCAGAACTCACCGGCGCGCCCGCCACGACCCCGCGGGGTGCCTGCAGCTTGCGGCTTGATGGTGACGGTGGTCTCGCCACCACTCAAGATGACACAAGGTTTTTGGAAAGGCCCCTGTCCCTTGGCTGCAGCACGGGCCAGCGCCGCATGCACCTTGCCCACTTCGCGCGACTCGCCCTCGAGCTCGTCACTCAAGATGTAGGCATTGAGACCCTGTGCGCGGGCAGCAGCAGCCGCCGCTTCGAGTGACTGTTGGGGCGTGGCGATCAGCGAAACGGTGTGGCCAGCAAACACATCGGCGCCGGGTTTCGGGGTTTCCCAAGCGCCCGAGCGCAAGGCTTGTTCAACCTCGGGGGGCACAGCAATGGCATAGCGTTGCAAGATGGCCAAGGCATCGGCGCAGCTGCTGGCATCGGGTACGGTGGGGCCACTGGCAATGATGGAGGGGTCATCGCCCGGCACATCGCTGATGGTGAGCGTCACCACCTTGGCGGGCGCGCAGGCCGCCGCCAGACGGCCCCCTTTGATGCGCGACAGGTGTTTGCGCAGGCAGTTCATTTCGGCGATGTTCGCCCCGCTTGCCAGCAACTGGCGGTTGATGTCTTGCTTGACTTGCAGGCTGATGCCCTCGGCGGGCAAGGTCAGCAGGGCCGAGCCGCCGCCAGAGATCAGGCACAACACCAGATCGTCTGAAGTCAGGCCCTCGGTCAGGGCCAAGATGCGCTCAGCCGCTTGCAGGCCGGCGGCATCGGGCACCGGGTGCGACGCTTCGACCACTTCGATGCGTTGCGCCAGTCCCGCTGGCCGTGGAGGGGTGTGGCCATAGCGCGTGACCACCAAGCCCGAGAGAGGCGCGTCTTTGGGCCACCAAGCCTCAACGGCCTGGGCCATGGCACCGCCGGCTTTGCCTGCGCCCAGAACCAATGTGCGGCCCTTGGGTGGTGTTGGCAAATGGGCCGCGGTGTTGTGCAAAGGCAAAGCACGCGACACGGCCACATCGTAGAGTTGGCGCAACACCTCAGCAGGATTTTGCTGGGCATCAAAAATGGGGGTTGGGGCAATGGGCATGGCCAAATTGTGCCCCAAGGCAGGTAAAGTTCTGCCCATGACCACCCTGCTCATTCACCGTGCCCAATGCATCGCCACGCAAGACGATGCACAAACTGAACTCACCGGCGCGTCGCTGCTGATCCGCGATGGGCTGATCGAGCGAATCATTCCCGCCGACGAGAACACCGACGCCTTGTTGCTGCAGGTGGACGAAGTCATTGATGCACGCCGCCATGTGGTGGTGCCGGGCCTCGTCAACACCCACCACCACATGTACCAATCGCTCACGCGGGCGATTCCATCCGTGCAAAACGCAGAGCTGTTTTCGTGGCTCAAGGGCCTGTACCCGATCTGGGTGGGCCTGACGCCTGAGATGGTGCGGGTCTCAGGCCAAGTGGCGATGGCCGAGTTGCTCTTGAGTGGTTGCACCACCAGCAGTGACCACCTCTACATCTACCCCAACGGCGTGCGGCTCGACGACAGCATTGAGGCGGCGCACACCATAGGCATGCGCTTCACTGCCACACGCGGCAGCATGAGTGTGGGCGAGTCGCAAGGCGGTTTGCCGCCCGACAGCGTGGTCGAAAAAGAACCCGCCATCTTGAAAGAAACCCAGCGGCTGATTGAGACTTGGCATGACGCCCGATTTGGCGCGATGACGCATGTCGCAGTGGCCCCCTGCTCACCCTTCAGCGTGAGCCAAGACCTGATGCGTGAGGCCGCCAAACTGGCGCGGGCCCACGGCGTGCGCTTGCACACCCACTTGGCCGAGAACGACCACGACATTGCCTACACCCAAGAAAAGTTCAACTGCACGCCCGCCCAATATGCCGAAGATCTGGGCTGGGTGGGCCACGACGTGTGGCACGCGCACGGCGTGAAACTCGACGAAGAGGGCACTTACCTGTTTGCCAAAACACGCACCGGCATCGCCCACTGCCCGTGCAGCAACATGCGCCTGGCCAGTGGCATCTTGCCGCTCAGAAAAATGTTGGATGCGGGTGTGCCCATCGGCTTGGGCGTGGATGGCAGCGCCAGCAACGACGCAGCGCACTTGCTGAACGAAGCTCGCCAAGCCATGCTGCTGGCCCGCGTGGCCAAGGCGCTGGAGCCCATGGGTTGCAACCACGGCCCAGCCGACATGACACCCCGCGATGCCTTGCGCTTGGCCACCCGGGGTGGCGCTGAAGTGCTGGGGCGTGGCCACGAGTTGGGACAAATCAAGGCCGGTTATTGCGCCGACATCGCCATGTTTCGCACCGACACGCTGAGCATGGCCGGTGGCGCAGTGCACGACCCGGTCGGCGCTTTGCTTTTGTGCACCAGCGACAACGCCGACTACACCGTGGTCAATGGCCGAGTGGTGGTGCGCCAAGGCCAAATCACGACGGTGGACATGGGGCCGCTGATCGAGCGGCACAACCAGTTGGCGATGCAACTGGCCTTGGGTGCCACCTAAATCCCGGTGTTCAAGCCCGCAGAGGCATGCGGGTTGAACGCACCGGCATCTCCAGCTCAGTCGAGCTTGGCGCCTGCCTGAAACCAACGACCGATCAGGGCGCGGTCTTCTTCGGTCAGTCCTGTCGCGTTGCCCATGGGCATTTGCTTGGTCACGACCACTTGTTGGTACATGTTTTGCGCGTTTTGCTTGATCAACTCAGGGCTGTCCAAGCGCACGTTTTTCATTTGAACCTGCGCACCATGGCATGCCAGACAGTGTTGACCGACAAGACTTTGCACTTGGGCAAAGCTCACGGGCATGGCCGGTAAGGCAGATGCTTTGGGCGGCGCTGGGCGCAATGCCACAATCACCCCAACAATCAGGACCACGCCCACGGCAGCAAAAGGCCAAGGATTGGCGGCGCGGCCCAAGTGGTAGCCGTGGCGCTGCACAAAAAACTGGCGAATCAGTGCACCCGCAAACATCATGACAAACAGCAGCACCCAGCGGTGCTCGTGTGTGTACAAGAAGCTGTAGTGGTTGCTCAGCATGGCAAAAATCACGGGCAGCGTGAAATAAGTGTTGTGCACACTGCGCTGCTTGCCTCGCTTGCCATGAATGGCCAAGGCGTTGGCATCGTAGCTTTCACCGCTGGTCATGGCGGCCACCACTTTGCGTTGCCCCGGAATGATCCAGAAAAACACATTGGCGCTCATGGCCGTGGCGATCATGGCGCCCACCAACAGAAATGCGGCACGGCCCGCAAACAACTCATTGGCCAACCAAGAGGCGAATGCGATGACCACAATCATCAAACCAGCGACGATCAGTTCACCGTTTTTGCGAAAGCCAAACAAGCGGCAAATGATGTCGTAGACAAACCAGAATGCCACCAAAAAAGCCACCGCAGCGCTGCCGGCCATCACGGGTGTCCAGTCCATCAAGGACTTGTCGATCAAAAAGGTACCGGCGTTCCAGAGGTACAACACTGTGAACAAGGCAAATCCACTCAGCCAGGTGGAATAGCTTTCCCAATAAAACCAGTGCAGTTTGGTGTGGATGACTTTGGGCGCCACCATGTATTTTTGGGGGTTGTAAAAACCACCGCCGTGCACCGCCCACATCGCGCCGCCCACACCTTTTTCGAGCAAATCGGGCGAGTTGGGTTTTTGCAGGTTGTTGTCGAGAAAGACAAAGTAAAACGAAGAGCCAATCCACGCGATGGCGGTGATGACATGCACCCATCGCAACAACAGATTGGCCCATTCCAGCAGATACGTTTCCATGAAGGACTCTCCAACCAGCTCACCACCGCGGGCCCTGTGAGCGGTCATTCGGTCGCGAACATGAACCCGGGGGTTCTTGCGCCGCTGCGACCAGTGCACCGAAGTGTATACAGTTTAAGTGTCTGATTCCAGCCTTGCTGCCCGCCGATGGCTAGGGAAAACCAGAATCAACCCTCAAAGCGTTAGCAAGAGTTGTGCCGCGACGGCCACGGCGATGACTTCCGGCTCTTTGCCGTTGATGCCCGGCACCCCAATCGGGCAAGTGATGCGCGCGATCTCGGGCGCCGTGAACCCCCGCTCTTCGAGGCGGTGCCTGAAGGTGGCCCATTTGGTTTTGCTGCCAATCAGGCCCACAAAAGGCAAATCGTCTTTTTCACGCAATCGTTTGAGGCAAGCCACCACAATGTCCAAGTCTTCGGCATGGCTAAAACTCATGATCAACACCCGACTGCCGGGCAACAAATCGGCCACCGCCGCTTGCACCGGATTGGAGTGTTCACACACCACCTCGGCAGGAATGTCATCCGGAAAAATTTCATCGCGGCTGTCCACCCACAACACGCAAAAGGGCAAGGGCGCCAAGGTCTTGACCAGCGCTTTGCCCACGTGCCCGCCACCAAACAACGCCAAGGGGGTCAGGCTGGGCTTCAAGAGTTCTCGCATTTGGGGCAAGTCGTCCGCGGTTACCCGTTGAAACCCCAAGGCCACCACACCGCCGCAGCATTGTCCCAAACTGGGGCCCAACACATGGCGCAGTTCTGATTGGCTGGTTTTGCCCTGCAACAACAGGCGTGAATGGGCCAAGGCCTGAAACTCCAAGTGCCCGCCGCCCACGGTGCCCTGTTCGCCTTGTGCAAAGACCAGCATGCGGGTGCCCGCTCCGCGAGGCACTGAGCCTTGCGTCGACAGCACGCTCACCAACACCGCAGGCTCGGTCGATAGCCTCCATAAGGCTTGCTCTATCCAGTTCAATCTTGTTGTCCGTTCAAACAAGGGTCTCAAAGGTGATTGCCATTAAGACCAGGTCAATGCCAAAATATTTGTCACCACAGAGTATGCCAAGGACAAGGACGTGCCATGAACCTTCATCTGCGACAGATTCAAAATGCCGTCACTGTCCCATGGC
>JBJOIR010000061.1:0-12428 GCA_046047055.1 Pseudomonadota bacterium
ACCGTAGGTGGCAGCAACTGTGCCCATGCCTGCAGCCAACCCTGCCACGATGTCGCGCTCATCGTCGCCCACATAGACACAACGCGCAGGGTCAATGGACAAACGGCGAGCCGCTTCAAACAAGGGCTCTGGGTGAGGCTTGGCGTGGGGCGTGGTGTTGCCACTGACAATGGCGCCCGCCGTTGCAAACAAGGGCATCGCAGCAGTGAGGGGGTCGGTGAAGCGGCTGGACTTGTTGGTCACCACGCCCCAAGGCAAGTCCAGCGACACCAAAGCCGCAATCATGTCGTTAACGCCTTCAAAAATACGGGTGCGCTCAGTCATGCAGTTTTCGTAGTTCACAAAGAACTCTTCTTTCATGACCTCAAACTCTGCATGCTCAGGCGTGATGCCAAATGCAATGCCAATCATGCCGCGGGCGCCAGCCCCTGCCATGGGCCGGTATTGCTCCAGCGGCAAAGAGGGCAAGCCGCGATGCACTCGCATTTTGTCCACCGCAGCGCCCAAGTCGGGTGCGCTGTCGATCAGCGTGCCATCCAAATCAAACAGAACAGCTTCTACGTTTTGAAACATGGGGACTTATCCTTTTCGACAAGCGAGCAAATAATTGACGCTGGTGTCCTGGCTGAGCCAATACCGCTTGGTGAACGGGTTGTATTCCATGCCCTTGAAGCCTTGCGCATCCAGCCCATTTGCTTGGGCCCACGCCAACAACTCGCTGGGCTTGATGAGGCGCGCAAACTCGTGGGTGCCTCGGGGCAACAAATTCAAGATGTATTCGGCCCCCACAATGGCAAACAGAAACGACTTGGGATTTCGGTTCAGCGTCGATAAAAAGACCCATCCACCGGGCTTCACCAAGTCTGCGCAGGCCTTCACTACCGAGGCGGGGTCAGGTACGTGCTCCAACATTTCCATGCAGGTGACCACATCAAACTGTTGCGGCTTTTCTTGGGCCAAGTCTTCTGCACTGACCTCGCGGTAGTTCACGCCTGTGGTGCCTGCTTCGAGTGCGTGCAACTGCGCGACCTTGAGCGATTTGGTGGCCAAGTCGATACCCAACACCTGTGCGCCTTTGCGCGCCATGGCATCGGCCAAAATGCCGCCGCCACAACCCACATCCACCACTTGCTTGCCCGTCAAATGGGCCAAGCTGTGAATCCACTCCAACCGCAGAGGGTTGATTTGGTGCAAGGGCCTGAACTCACTTTCAGGGTCCCACCAGCGGTGAGCAAGATCAGAAAACTTGGCCAATTCGGCCGGATCGACGTTGGAAGTTGATGCGTTCATGGCTCAGATTGTCGGTCAACCGCGAAAAAGCAGAAGATTGCAGACGAAAAAAAGCCCCATCACTGGGGCTTTTGGTTCGATCTAAATAAAGATCAGTTGGCGCGTGTGCCGACCACTTCGATTTCGACGCGGCGGTTCTTAGAACGGCCAGCAGCGGTGTTGTTGTCAGCCACAGGCTGCTTCTCGCCCTTGCCTTCGGTGTAAACGCGGTTTTTCTCAATGCCTTTGGACACCAAATAAGCCTTCACAGCGTCAGAGCGCTTGACGGACAACTTTTGGTTGTAAGCGTCAGAACCCACAGCGTCGGTGTGACCCACAGCGATGATCACTTCCAGGTTGATGCCCTTGACTTTGCCAACCAGATCGTCCAACTTGGCTTTGCCTTCGGCTTTCAACACCGACTTGTTGAAGTCGAAGAAAGCGTCAGCAGCGTAAGTGACCTTGGTTGCAGCAGCAGGAGCTGGTGCTGGAGCAGCTGGAGCTGCAGCACGTGGTGCTGGAGCAGCGGCTGGAGCAGGTGCAGGTGCGGGGGCAGCCTTAGGAGCCACGATAGCGCCGTCGCAACCAGCGGCTGCAGTAGCGGGTGTCCAGTTGGCATTGCGCCAGCACAGTTCTTGGTTGGTGTTCTTCCAGACGAGGTCGCCGGAACCGTTGCGCCAGTTGTCGATGGTTTGTGCACCTGCGGCTGTTGCGAGAGCTGCGGAGGCCAACAACATTGCCACTTTGTTGAATTTGTTCATGGGTCTTCCTCTTGAGGGATAAAGCTGCAGCCACGCTGCGAAAAAATACGTTCAGATGACCGTCACCTGAGCCGTTGGTAATTATTGTGCCATAGACGAGACGGCTTATCTGAATACGGGACTCACCCGGATCATTAACTGCCCATAATGAGTACCATATGTTGCACATTCACAACATCCGCTTGCACCTAAAATCTAGGCTTCACATTGTGCCCAAACCATTTCCATCTCTATGACCCAGTTCGCCAAAGAAACACTGCCCATCAGTCTAGAAGAGGAAATGCGGCGCAGCTACCTTGATTACGCCATGAGCGTGATCGTGGGCCGTGCCTTGCCAGACGCGCGCGATGGTCTGAAGCCCGTTCACCGTCGTGCCCTGTTTGCCATGCACGAGTTGAACAACGATTGGAATCGTCCTTACAAAAAGTCAGCCCGTATTGTGGGTGACGTGATTGGTAAATACCACCCACACGGTGATCAGTCGGTCTACGACACCATTGTTCGCATGGCGCAAGACTTTTCCATGCGCCACATGTTGGTGGACGGCCAAGGCAACTTTGGCTCTGTAGACGGCGACAACGCAGCGGCGATGCGTTACACCGAGATTCGTTTGGCCAAAATCGCCCACGAAATGTTGGCGGACATCGACAAAGAAACCGTTGACTTTGGCCCCAACTACGATGGCTCAGAAAAAGAACCGCTGGTTCTGCCTTCCCGTCTGCCCAACCTGCTGATCAATGGTTCTGGCGGTATTGCTGTCGGTATGGCCACAAACATTCCGCCACACAACTTGAACGAAGTGGTGGACGCTTGCTTGCATTTGCTGCGCAACCCCGAAGCCTCCATTGACGAGCTGATGGAAATCGTGCCGGCGCCCGACTTTCCGACGGGGGCCATCATTTACGGTATGACAGGCGTCAAAGACGGCTACCGTACAGGCCGCGGCCGCGTCATCATGCGTGCCAAATGCCACTTTGAAGACATCGATAAGGGCCAGCGCCAGTGCATCGTGGTCGACGAGCTGCCCTACCAAGTCAACAAGAAAACCCTGCAAGAACGCATGGCCGAGTTGGTCCACGAGAAAAAGATCGAGGACATCAGCCACATTCAAGACGAGTCTGACAAATCAGGCATGCGCTTGGTGATTGAGCTCAAACGTGGCGCAGTGCCTGAGGTGGTGCTGAACAACCTGTACAAACAAACCCAGCTGCAAGACACCTTTGGCATGAACATGGTGGCCCTGATTGATGGGCAACCCAAGTTGTGCAACCTGAAAGACCTGATTCAAGTCTTCTTGCAACACCGCCGTGAAGTGGTCACACGCCGCACGGTGTTTGAGTTGCGCAAGGCCCGCGACCGCGGCCATGTCTTAGAAGGCTTGGCTGTCGCCCTGGCCAACATCGATGACTTCATTGCCATCATTCGTGGCGCACCCACGCCGCCAGTGGCCAAAACCGAATTGATGACGCGCGCTTGGGACAGCCAGATGGTTCGCACCATGTTGACCCGTGCCCGCGACGATGGATCGGTGGTGAATGCCGATGACTACCGCCCAGAAGGTTTGGAACGCGAATTTGGCTTAGGCCAAGACGGTTTGTACCGTTTGTCAGACACCCAAGCACAAGAGATTTTGCAGATGCGTCTGCAACGCCTGACCGGTTTGGAACAAGACAAAATCGTGGCCGAATACAAAGAGGTCATGTCTGAGATCGAAGACTTGCTGGATATTCTGGCCAAGCCTGAGCGTGTCTCCACCATCATCGGCGACGAGTTGGGCACCGTGCGCCAAGAATTCGGTCAAACCAAGATTGGTGCGCGCCGCAGTGAAATCGAGCACAGCGCACAAGACCTTTCCACCGAAGACCTGATCACCCCCACCGACATGGTGGTGACGCTGTCGCACAGTGGCTACATCAAGAGTCAACCCCTGTCGGAATACCGTTCTCAAAAACGGGGCGGCCGCGGCAAACAAGCTGCCGTGACCAAAGACGACGATTGGATCGACCAACTCTTCATTGCCAACACGCACGACTATTTGCTGTGTTTCTCGAATCGCGGTCGACTTTACTGGCTTAAGGTTTGGGAAGTACCGGCAGGTTCGCGCGGCTCGCGCGGACGCCCTATTGTCAACATGTTCCCGCTGCAAGAAGGCGAAAAGATCAACGTGGTGCTGGCCCTGACCGGCGAAATGCGCAATTTCCCTGCCGACCACTATGTGTTCATGGGCACCTCTATGGGCACGGTCAAGAAAACATCGCTCGACGAATTCAGCAACCCTCGCAAAGGCGGCATCATTGCTGTCAACTTGGACGAGGGCGACTTCTTGATTGGTGCGGCCTTGACCGATGGCAAGCACGATGTGATGTTGTTCAGCGACGGCGGCAAAGCCGTGCGCTTTGACGAAAACGATGTGCGTCCCTTGGGCCGCAGTGCTCGCGGTGTTCGCGGCATGATGATCGAAGAAAACCAAAGCGTGATCGCCATGTTGGTCGCCGGGGATGAAACCCAAAGCGTGCTGACAGCCACCGAAAACGGCTACGGCAAACGGACATCGATCGTCGAATACACCCGCCACGGCCGTGGCACCAAAGGCATGATTGCCATCCAACAATCTGAGCGCAACGGCAAAGTGGTGGCGGCTACCTTGGTTCACGCCGATGACGAGATCATGTTGATCACCGACACGGGCGTGTTGGTGCGCACACGCGTCGCCGAAATCCGCGAGTTGGGTCGTGCCACACAAGGCGTGACCTTGATCGGTTTGGACGAAGGCGCCAAGTTGTCGGGCTTGCAACGCATTGTCGAAAACGATGCCAACTCTGCCGAAGGCGACAGCGCCGAGGGCAACCCCAACGACGCTGCTGACGAGAACCCCGCAGATTCGGAATAAATGATGGGGCGCGCCTTTAATTTTTCGGCGGGGCCCGCCGTCATGCCAGAACCTGTTTTGCAGCAAGCCGCTGCAGAGATGCTGGATTGGCACGGCTCGGGCATGAGCGTGATGGAAATGAGCCACCGCGGTAAAGAGTTCATCAGCATCTACGAACAAGCCGAAGCCGATTTGCGCGAGTTGCTGGCGGTGCCAGCCCACTTCAAAATCTTGTTCATGCAAGGCGGGGGTTTGGCTGAAAACGCCATCGTGCCCTTGAACCTGTCGCAGGGCGGCGCGATGGACTTCGTGCTCACCGGCAGCTGGAGCCAAAAGTCTCTGAAAGAAGCCGAAAAATATGGGCAAACCCATGTGGCCGCTTCATCGCAAAACGACGGCTTTACCCACCTGCCCTCGCCCAAGACTTGGCAAATTGGCAGCCACACCCGCTATGTGCACATTTGCGGCAATGAGACCATTCATGGGGTTGAGTTCCATGAGCTGCCCGACCTGAAAGCCTTGGGTTGCGATGCACCTTTGGTGGTCGACTTTTCTTCGCATGTCGCATCGCGCAGCGTGGACTGGTCACGTGTGGGTTTGGCATTTGGTGGCGCACAAAAGAACCTCGGCCCGGCTGGACTCACCTTGGTGATCGTGCGCGAAGACCTGATCGGCCATGCCTTGGCGCATTGCCCCAGTGCCTTCAATTACCAATTGGTCGCAGACAACCAATCGATGTACAACACCCCGCCCACCTACAGCATTTACATCGCGGGCTTGGTGTTTCAGTGGCTCAAGCAAAACGGGGGCATTGCCGCCATGGAAGCGCGCAACATCGCCAAGGCGCAGTTGCTGTACGACTTTTTGGACAGCTCGAGCTTGTATGTCAACAAGGTCGCCAAGGACTGCCGCTCGCGCATGAACATCCCCTTTTACTTGCGCGACGAATCGCGCAACGAAGCTTTTTTGGCTGGGGCCAAAGCCGCAAATTTGCTGCAACTGAAGGGCCACAAATCGGTCGGTGGCATGCGCGCCAGCTTGTACAACGCCATGCCCCTTGAGGGCGTGCAAGCGCTGGTTGCCTACCTGCGCGATTTTGAAAAAACACAGGCCTGACCAGGCGGCCCAAAGGATTTGCCCATGAGCCAACAACCCATTCAGTCCGATGCCCTGGGCGCATTGCGCGTGCAAATTGACGCCTTGGACAAACAACTGCTCAGCTTGCTGAACCAGCGCGCCCATGTGGCCGAACAGGTCGGCGAAATCAAGCGGGCCGAAGGGTCGCCTTTTTTCAGGCCCGACCGCGTGGCACAAGTCATCGACAAAATCACCCAGGCCAACATGGGGCCGCTCAAAAACGAACATATCGCTTCGATTTGGCGCGAAATCATGTCGGCCTGCCTGGCACTTGAAGCTCCGCAGCGCGTGGCGGTGTTGGGCCCTCAAGGCACTTTTTGCGAGCAAGCGGCCATCGAGTTTTTTGGCAGCGCGGCGAACCTGATTTATTGCACCAACTTTGACGAAGTCTTTCACGCCACAGCAGCCGGCACAGCGCAATACGGCGTGGTGGGCATGGAAAACTCAACCGAGGGTGTGGTCGCTCGCTCGCTGGATTTGTTCTTGCGCTCCCCGGTTCATGTGGTCGGCGAAGTCAGTTTGCAGGTGCGCTTCAATTTGCTGCGCCAGATCAACTCTGACGCGGGCATTGAAGTGGTCATGGCCCACCCCCAAGCGCTGGCCCAATGCCAAGGATGGTTGTCCAAGCACCTGCCGCATGTCGAGCGCCGCGCCGTGTCCAGCAACGCAGAAGGGGCCCGTCTTGCCGCCTCGAACCCCGCTTGGGCGGCTTTGGCTAGCGAGCGCGCGGCCAGCCAATTTGGGCTGCACATCGTGCACCACGCCATTCAAGACGAGGCCTTCAACCGCACCCGCTTTGCCGTGATCGCCTTGCCGCAAACCTTGGCCACCCCACCCGCTTCAGGCAAAGACTGCACCAGCCTGGTGGTTTCGGTGCCCAACCGCCCGGGCGCTGTGCACGATTTGTTGGTACCCCTCAAAAACAATGGCGTGTCGATGACTCGCTTTGAATCGCGCCCCGCCAAATCGGGCCAATGGGAATATTTCTTTTACATCGACCTGCAAGGCCACATCAGCGAACCGCATGTCGCGGCCGCCTTGAAAGACCTGCAAGGTCTGTGTGCGTTCTACAAAGTACTGGGGTCTTACCCCGTTTCTGAATGATGTCTGAGCGCCCCACCGCGCCACGTTTCCAGCGCCTGGCCCTGATTGGCTGCGGCTTGATGGGGGGCTCGTTTGCCTTGGCGTTGCGCAAGGCACAACTGGTGGGGCAAATCGCTGGCTTCAGTGCCTCCGAAAAAACGCGTCAGCGCGCCTTGGCTCTGAACGTGATTGACCAAGCCTGCAACAGCGTTGCAGAGGCCGTGGCCGATGCCGATTTGATTTTGCTGGCCGTGCCCGTGGGTGCGATGCACAGCAGCTTTGCAGCCCTTCGCGAGACAATACAGCCGCATGCTCTCTTGATGGATGTGGGCTCCACCAAATGCGATGTGGTGGCTGCAGCGCAGGCGACGCTGGGTGACCGCTTGTCTTGCTTTGTTCCTGCACATCCCATCGCAGGCAAAGAAGTTGCCGGCATTGAGCACGCCGAAAGCACCCTCTACCAAGACCGTCGCACGGTGTTGACCCCTTTGCCGCAAACCAATATGCAACGGTTGCGCGCTGCACACGACGTGTGGGCGGCCATTGGCAGCCACGTCAGCACCATGACGCCCGAAGCCCACGACAGCACCTTCGCCGCAGTCAGTCACCTGCCCCATTTGTTGGCATTTGCTGCTGTCAACGCGCTTGTGGCGCAACCTCAAAGCAACGCCCTTTTAGAAATGGCGGGCCCGGGTTTCAGAGATTTTTCGCGCATTGCAGCCAGCGACTCGGCCGTTTGGCGCGACATTTTGAGTGCCAACCAAGTCGAGGTGCTCCAACAAATTGCGCACTTTCGTGCTGCGCTCGAGCAGTTTGAAAAAGCCTTGAAAAATGGCGACACGCCTGGCCTGCAACAGCTCATTCAACAGGCCAGCGAGGTGCGCTCAGCCTGGTCGCTGAACGCCAGCGATGCTGGTCAAACTGCCCCCGATACTTAACCATGTTTTCTACCGCCTTTCTTGACCTTCCTCCGCTGCAGGGCGCCTCTGGCGCTGTCACCCTGCCTGGCTCCAAGAGCATTTCTAACCGCGTCTTGTTGCTGTCTGCGCTGTGCCAAGGCACTACCGTCGTGCACGATTTGCTCGACTCTGACGACACACGCGTCATGCTCAATGCCTTGCGCCAACTGGGCTGCGGCTTGGAGGTAGATGGCACCACCGTCACGATCACCGGCTTAGGTGGGCAGCTGGCGCACCACAACCCGATTGAATTTTTCATGGGCAATGCCGGTACGGCCATGCGGCCCTTGACCGCGGCATTGGCTGTTCTGGGGGGTGACTTCACGCTCAAAGGGGTGCCACGCATGCACGAGCGCCCCATTGGCGACTTGGTGGATGCGCTGCGCTTGCTGGGTTGCACCATCGACTATTTGGGTCAAGAGGGCTATCCGCCTTTGCACATTGGTCAGCCCCAATTGCAGCTGAGTGCGCCCATACAGGTGCGCGGCGATGTGTCCAGCCAGTTTTTGACCGCCTTGCTGATGGCCCTGCCCTTGGCAGCCCAAGAGCGCAGCATCACCATCGAGGTGGTAGGTGAACTCATTAGCAAACCCTATATTGAAATCACCCTCAACCTGCTCGCGCGCTACGGCATTGCAGTTGAGCGACAAGGCTGGGAGCGCTTTGTGATTCCGGCGGGTTGCCGGTACCAATCGCCCGGCACCATGCATGTTGAGGCGGATGCTTCTTCGGCGAGTTATTTCATCGCCTTGGGCGCCATTGCCGAAGGTGATGGCATTCGGGTCAACGGGGTGGGCGCTGATTCGATTCAGGGCGATATTCGCTTTGTTGAAGCGGCCCAGCAAATGGGCGCCAAAGTCACCAGTGGCCCCAATTGGCTCGAGATCCGTCGCGGCGCTTGGCCGCTCAAGGCCATCGAGCTCGACTGCAACCACATTCCCGATGCCGCCATGACATTGGCGGTCATGGCGCTGTATGCCGACGGCCCCACGTTGCTGCGCAACATCGCTAGCTGGCGCGTCAAAGAAACCGACCGCATCGTGGCCATGGCCACCGAATGCCGCAAGCTCGGCGCCACGGTTGAAGAAGGCCCCGACTGGTTGCGCGTGCACCCGCTGCCCTTGGCTCAACTGAACCTCGCGGCGGCCCAAGGCCATTGGCAAGCCACCGGCATTCACACCTACGACGACCACCGTGTGGCCATGTGTTTTTCTTTGGCGGCATTCAACGACGCCCAAGTGCCCGTTCGCATCGAAGACCCCAAGTGCGTGGCCAAAACCTTTCCCGACTATTTCGAGGCTTTGTTTTCAGTGGCCAAAGCCGACCCAGCCCAGATCCCGGTGCTTTGCATCGATGGGCCAACGGCCTCGGGCAAAGGCACTTTGGCCAGCCGCGTGGCCGCGCAATTGGGCTACCACTACCTAGACTCTGGTGCGCTTTACCGCGTCACCGCCCATGCGGCATTGCAAGCGGGGCTGAGTTTAGAAGCCACCGATGAACATGCCATAGCGCAATTGGCCCGCAGCTTGCCCGTGAAATTTGAAGGCGAACAAGTTTTGTTGCAAGGGCAGGATGTGACCGACGCCATTCGCAGCGAGCAAGGGGGCATGAATGCCTCGAAGGTCTCGGTTTTGCCCGCAGTTCGCGATGCGCTGGTGGATTTGCAACTCAGTTTTCGCCGCCTTCCCGGCTTGCTGGCCGATGGCCGAGACATGGGCACGGTGATCTTTCCCCACGCCCCTTTGAAGGTGTTTTTGACCGCATCGGCTGCAAAACGTGCCGAAAGACGGCATAAGCAGTTGATTTCTAAGGGTTTTTCGGCTAATATCGACAGTCTTCGCGCTGATTTGGAAGCGCGTGATGCCCGGGACATGTCCCGCAGCGTTGCGCCTCTCAAGCCAGCACAAGATGCCTTGCAACTGGACAACTCTTCTTTGACCATCGAAGCCTCGGTGGAACAAGTCTTGGTCTGGTGGCAAAGCCGGCAGGTTTTCGGTTAAACCCGAAAATTGGCCACCCAGCCCGCCCTGTGTGGGTTGTTTTTCAGCGCCTCCCGGCTCTCATCGTGCAGCTTGCACACTGGCTTGGAGGTTTTGTTCACCCAACCGCGGTTCACACCGCAAACCAATCGCCACAGTCAGCTCCTGGAAACGACGCATTCCGCGTTCGTCAGTCCTGTTTGTGGATGAGGAAATTACATGTCTGAATCTTTTGCCGCCCTCTTTGAGGAATCCCTGCAACGTACCGAAATGCGCCCTGGTGAAGTCATCACCGCTGAAGTGGTGCGCATCGAACACAACTTCGTGGTTGTCAACGCTGGTCTCAAGTCCGAGTCCTACGTGCCCCTCGAAGAGTTCAAAAACGACCAGGGTGAAGTTGAAGTCCAGGTCGGCGACTTTGTCTCTGTGGCCATCGGCTCGATCGAAAACGGTTACGGCGACACCATCTTGTCCCGCGACACCGCCAAGCGTTTGGCTTCTTGGATGTCTTTGGAAAAAGCCCTCGAATCCGGCGAGTTCGTCACAGGCGTGACCAGCGGCAAAGTCAAGGGTGGCCTGACCGTGTTGGTCAACGGCATCCGCGCTTTCTTGCCCGGCTCTTTGGTCGACACACGTCCTACCAAAGACTTGTCTCCCTATGAGAACAAGACTCTCGAATTCAAGGTCATCAAGCTCGATCGCAAGCGCAACAACGTCGTGTTGTCACGCCGCGCTGTGGTGGAAGCCTCGATGGGCGAAGAGCGCGCCAAGCTGATGGAAACATTGCGCGAAGGCTCTATCGTTCACGGTGTGGTCAAGAACATCACCGAATACGGTGCGTTCGTTGACTTGGGCGGCATCGACGGCTTGCTGCACATCACCGACATGGCATGGCGCCGTGTCCGTCACCCTTCCGAAGTGGTCACGGCTGGTCAAGAAATCACCGCCAAGATCCTCAAGTTCGACACCGAGAAAAACCGCGTGTCCTTGGGCCTCAAGCAAATGGGCGACGACCCATGGATGGGCGTGAACCGCCGCTACCCACAAAGCACCCGCATGTTCGGCAAGATCACCAACATCGCCGACTACGGCGCGTTTGTGGAACTCGAGCCAGGCATCGAAGGCTTGGTGCACGTCTCCGAAATGGACTGGACCAACAAGAACGTGGCTCCTTCCAAAATCGTGGCCTTGGGCGACGAAGTCGAAGTCATGGTCCTCGAGATCGACGAAGACAAGCGCCGCATCAGCTTGGGCATGAAGCAGTGCCGTGCCAACCCATGGCAAGAATTTGCTCAGAATACCAAGCGCGGCGACCGCGTGAAGGGCCCGATCAAGTCGATCACCGACTTCGGCGTGTTCGTGGGCTTGGCTGCCGGCATCGACGGTTTGGTGCACTTGTCTGACTTGTCTTGGAACGAGACTGGCGAAAACGCCGTTCGCGAATTCAAGAAGGGTCAAGAAGTTGAAGCCTTGGTATTGGCCGTTGACGTCGACCGCGAGCGCATCAGCTTGGGCATCAAACAACTCGACTCCGATCCTTTCACCACCTTCGTGTCGATCAACGACAAAGGCCAAACCGTTACCGGCAAGGTCAAGACCGTGGATGCCAAGGGCGCCGAAATCGATCTGGGCGAAGACATCGTGGGCTACCTGCGTGTCAGCGAAATCTCGCGTGACCGCGTGGAAGACGCCAGCCACGTGTTGAAAGTCGGCGACGAAGTCACTGCCGTGGTGGTGAACGTCGATCGCAAGACCCGCAACATCCAGTTGTCGATCAAAGCCAAAGACCAAGCTGACCAACAAGAAGCCATGGCTTCTTTGTCCAGCCAGGCCAAGAGCGAGAACGCCGGCACCACCAGCTTGGGCGCTTTGTTGCGCGCCAAGTTGGACAACAACTGATCTTTTTGATCCGACGACACTTGCTGTCTGAAAGCCTGCCCCTGTGATGGGGGCAGGCTTTTTTCAGAGCGGTGCAAACCGACTCTCGCAAGTTGAACGAACTACACAGTGACCCCATGACACGCTCCGATCTGGTTGATGAACTCGCTGCACGCTTTGCGCAATTGACCCACCGTGACGCCGAACTGGCCGTCAAGACGGTGTTGGACGCCATGAGCGAAGCACTGGTCAAAGGCCACCGCATCGAAATTCGCGGCTTTGGCAGCTTCTCCATCAACCGCCGCCCTCCCCGTGTGGGCCGCAACCCACGGTCTGGCGAAAGCGTCCAGATTCCAGAAAAACGGGTCCCCCATTTCAAACCCGGCAAAGCCCTGCGCGAAGCCGTGGATGCCGGCACTGTCGCCCCAGCGTCAACGCCCGGCAAAAGCAAAGCGTGACGCTTTTGCCTTGTTGGCAAAAGGCTGTTTAGATT
>JBJOIR010000062.1:0-12258 GCA_046047055.1 Pseudomonadota bacterium
CTATTTTGCTCAACACGCCGGGCCATTTTGTTGCCCTCGAGGGCCGTGACCACCGCTGCCGACTCGCCCGGCGTGTTGAGCAAAATAGAGGTGGTCGACCCGCCATAGGCCGCACCGTAGTAAATGCCCGCAAACATGACAAACATGCTGGTGGCCGGCACGTGGTAGGTCAGGGGCAGCAAGAGCGCAATGGTCAGTGCCGGGCCAATGCCGGGCAAGACCCCGACCAAAGTGCCCACAAAGCAACCGACAAAACCCCACATCAAAGTGGTGGGTTGCAGGGCAATGGCAAAGCCACCCATCAGGGCGTCAAAAGCTTCCATGGGGAATCCGATCGAATAACAAAATAACCTTGTGGCCAAGCGCTCGCCGCTTGCCCACTCACTGCGCTGAAGTGCCTCGCAGAATCAAATCAGCCAAGGCAACGCCGGGCCCAAGCCCACGCCCAGCAGTTGCGCAAAAACGAACCAAAAGGTGCTGGCAATGGCGGCGCAAACGGCGGCCGACTTGAAACTCAGGGGGGCATCAAAGGCCCGCGCGACGCCCATGCCACACAAGGTGGCGGGAATCACAAAACCCAAGGGAATGACCAGTGCAATGAACAACACGCCGCCGCCCAGCAAGCTGAGCATGCGGCCGTTGGCCCCGGGCAGTGGCGACTGATCGGGCTCTAGGCTTTCGTCAGCTTGTCGGCCGCGCCAGGCGCTCACGCCATACAGCAAGGCAAACACGCTGAGCGCACCGACGATCACGCCGGGCGCGAGCACCGGGCCCACGGTCATCTGCATCAAAGACACAGGAATGACCGTGACCTGCCATGCGGCCACCCCGCAAAGGGCGACCAGCAAAAGGGCAACGCGTAAAGGCGTCATGCCAAGCCCAGCTCTTTCATGAGCACGACTTTTTCTTCGATGTCTTTGAGCAAGTCACGCTCAAAGGGACGCTCGGTCATGAAGGCGTCGGTCCACTTGCGTGTCTCGAGTTCTTGGCGCCATGGGGCCGAAGCGTTGAGCTTGGTGACGAAGTCGATCATGGCGTCGCGTTGAGCTGCGCTGATGCCGGGAGGGGCAAACACACCGCGCCAGTTGGATTCGGTGACGTTCACGCCCAACTCGAGCAAGGTGGGCACGTTCACGCCAGGAATGCGGCGCTTGCCCGACACGGCCAGCGGAATCATGCGGCCTGCTTTGATTTGTTCTTCGAACTCAGAGTAACCCGAGATACCCGCGGAGACTTGGCCGCCCAAAATGGCCGCGTTGGCGGGGCCGCCGCCTGCAAAAGCCACATAAGCGGCTTCGCTGGGGTTTTTGCCCAAAGCTTTGATCAGCAAGCCCAAAATCAGGTGGTCGGTGCCGCCTGCGCTGCCGCCGGCCACAGACACGGCCTTGGGGTTGGCTTTGATGGCGGCTTCGAGCTCTTTCCAAGTCTTGATTTTGCCGTTCGAGGGCACCACGATCACGCCGGCTTCTTCGGTCAGGCGAGCGATGGGGGTCACATCTTTGATGGTGATGGGGCTCTTGTTGGCAATGCCGGCGCCGATCATCACGGAGCCGCCGACCATCAAGGTGTTGCCTTGGCCTTTGCGCTGGTTCACAAAGCGGGGCAAGCCCACCATGCCGCCGGCGCCGCCGACGTTTTCAAACTGCATGTTGCCGACCAGGCCAGCGGCTTTGGCGGCGCGCTCCATGGCGCGAGCTGTGCCGTCCCAACCGCCACCGGGGGCAGCAGGGACAAACATGTTCATGTTGGCAATCAAGGGCTTGGCTTGGGCCCAAGCGGGCAAAGCCATAGCAGCACCTGCGGCTGCACCGAAGGTCATAAAATCGCGTTTCGACAATTGCATTTCAGTCTCCTGTGTAAAAATCAAAGCACCACTGCCAAACGGTCTGGCAGACAAGGGCTATTCTGAGCTTGAGCCGGGCACCAAGCTGTCAATCACCTGTCAATTTTGTTCAGTGAATACCCTAAACCCCCACATCTTGTTGGTCGAAGACACCCCCGACATTTCGTTGTGGTTGGGCACGGCTTTACGGCAAGGGGGGCTGTCGGTGAGCTTTGCCACCGATGGCGAGCAGGCCGACCGGTGCTTGCAAGCCGGTCACGGTTTTGACGCGGTCTTGCTCGATCTGCAGTTGCCCGGGCGAGACGGCTTGAGTGTGTTGCAAGCCCTGCGGGCCCGTGGCGATGCGGTGCCGGTCTTGATTTTGACGGCCAGGGCGAGCGTGCCCGACCGGGTGTTGGGACTCAACATGGGCGCCGATGACTATTTGCCCAAGCCCTTTGATTTGAGTGAGCTTGAAGCGCGCTTGCACGTGCTGCTGCGCCGACACGGCCGCGTGAAGCCCGCCGTTTTGCGTTGTGGGCCACTGGAAATGCAAGCCGACACGGGGGCGGTGTCATTGCATGGCCAGCCTTTGGCCTTGACCAAGCGCGAAGGGGCCGCACTGAAGGTGTTGCTGGAGTCGCCCCAACGCACTGTGAGCAAAGAGCAACTGCATGCCGAAGTGTTTGCCGACGAAGCCACCGGGCTGGACGCGGTGGAGGTGCTGATTTATCGGCTGCGCAAAAAACTCGAGTGGACGCCCGCCATTTCTGCTGCCGGAACTGCTGCCGGAACTGCTGGCGCTGCCGCTGTGGGTGCCATTGGGCCTCCAGGTGGTCCAGTGGTCGCCATCACCACTTTTCGGGGCATGGGCTACATGCTGACGTTGTCACCGGGAGAACGCGCTTGACGGGGCCTGAGGTGGCTGCGGTCAGCGAACGGGTGGCGCCCTCGTTGCGCCGGCGTTTGCTGGCTTGGATCTTGTGGCCTTTGATGGGCTTGATTGGTGTGAACGCGTGGGTGGGTTACGGCAATGCGGTGCAAGCCGCGAACGAAGCCTATGACCGTTCGCTGTATTTGGCGGCCCGCACTTTGGCTGAAGAGTTGGAGTGGCGCGATGGCCGCTTGCAGCTCGAGGTGCTCAAGGGCGCCGGCTATCTGTTTGAAAACCACACCGGGTCGCGGCTGTTTTACAAAGTGACCTCGATCGATGGGCAGTGGTTGGGCGGCGATGCCACCTTGCCCAGCGCCCCGTTGCGCGGTACCTCGTCGGTGCGGTACTTTGCGTTGGTGCATTTTGACGATGGGATTTACCTGAACCAAGCCGTGCGCTTGGCAGAGTTGACGCACGTGGTGCAAGGACCAGCACCGGCGCAGTCGGTCATCAAAATCACGGTGGGTGAAACCATGGAGGCGCGGCAGCAACTGATTCAGCGCATGCTGTGGGACACATTGGGCAGCCAGGGGTTGTTGCTTTTGGCGGCGGCGCTGTTGGTGGTGTGGGGCGTGCAGCGGGGCATTCGGCCACTAGAGGCTTTTCGGCAACAACTGACGCGCAAAGCCGATGACGATTTCTCGCCCATTCAGCCGCCCGACTTGCCGCGCGAGTTGCGCCCCTTGATCGAAGCCCTGAACAGTTACCTCGAGCGGCTGGGGCGCTTGATTGACATTCGCAAGCGATTTTTAGACAACGCCGCGCACCAGTTGCGCACGCCCCTTACAGTGCTTAAAACCCAGCTGGCCTTGGCAGAGCGCAACACCGAGCCCCAGCAGACGCAAGCCTTGGTCACGGCCGCGCGCCAAACCACCGATGACGCGGTGCGCCTGACGGAGCAGCTGCTGGCCATGACGCGCGCCGAGCACGCCCCCGAAATGCACAGCCCAGAGACGGTGGATTTGATCGCCTTGGCCAAGCGCGTCACGCAAGAGCACCTGTTGCGCGCCCACCAAGCGGGCGACGACTTGGGCTTAGAGACCCAACTGGCGCAGTCCGAGGTGCAAGGTGTCGACTTGTTGCTGCACGAAGCGTTGAGCAACATGATTGACAACGCCATGCACCACGGGCCTGCAGGCACGCGCATCACGGTGCGTGTGGACGCGACGGGGTTTGAAGTGGAAGACGATGGGCCGGGCATTGCGCCTGAACACCAAGCGCATGTGTTTGAGCGCTTTTACCGAGCCGCGCCAGCGGGGCTGCCCGGCAGCGGTTTGGGCTTGGCCATTGTGAAAGAAATCGCCAGCCAACACGGCGCCGAGGTGCAGGTGACGAGCCCGGTGGCCGAGGGGTGTGGCACGCTGATTCGCCTACACTGGCCCCAGCGCTAAAACAAGAGGCCTCTGTGCCTCTGTGCCACGCGGCTATTTGCATGTGGCCGCGCGATCAGCATTGTTCATCAGCACTCAAGGCGCGGATACCGCTCTCCCGCTTCAGGTGTAGCGCTTGCTGCGCAGGTTGTTTTTCATGTCGCGCAAGTTGGGTTGCAGTTCTTCGCCAATGCGCAGCGCCACGGTGGTGGCCAAAATGTCAATGATCAGCAAGTGCAACAGGCGCGAGACCATGGGGCTGTATTTGTCGTAGCCCTCGGGGTGGTCGGCCGTCAGGTGAATGTGTCCTGCACTGGCCAGGGGCGAACCACTGGCGGTGATCACGATGGTCGTGGCGCCTTGTTTTTTGGCAATGTCGCACGCGTCCATCAGGTCGCGTGTGCGGCCCGAGTTGGAGATGATGACCGCGCAGTCGCCGGGCTTCAGCATCGAGGCACTCATGACCTGCATGTGCCCATCGCTGTAGGCAATGGCGTTCACGCCCAAGCGAAAAAATTTGTGTTGTGCATCTTGCGCCACGATGCCCGAGTTGCCCACGCCATAAAACTCGATACGGCGACCGGTTTTTTGGGTCGCAGCCAAGGCCTGAGCGGCGTGCTCTAGTGCAAACGAACTCGCATCGTTGCGGTATTTCAAAAACGCTGCCACCGTGTTGTCGATCACTTTGACCGCGATGTCGCTGGTCTTGTCGTCCACATCCACGCTGCGGTGAATGAAGGGCACGCCTTCGCTCACGCTGCCGGCCAGTTTGAGCTTGAAATCCGACAAGCCGTCATAACCCATGCTGCGGCAAAAGCGCACCACGGTGGGCTTGCTCACATGCGAGCGGTCGGCCAACTCGGTGACCGGCAGATTGGCAAAGGCCCGAGGGTCGGCCAGCACGAGCTTGCCCACACGTTGCTCGGCCGGGGCCAGAGAGGGCAAAGAAGCCTTGATTCGATCGAGCATGGTGGTTGACTCCAGTTAAATTTCTTCGCTCCAGCAGAAGCCGTCGCGCGCAATCATGGCGCTGGATGCGCTGGGTCCCCAAGTGCCGGCGGCATAGGGGCGTGGACCTATGGTGTCGTTTTGCCAGTGGCGCAAGATGGGCTCCACCCAGCGCCAGGCTTCTTCTTGTTCATCGCTGCGCACGAACAGGTTCAAGCGGCCGTCCAGCACATCGAGCAGCAAGCGCTCATAAGCGCCCACGCGTTGGCTGCCAAAGCGCTTGTCAAAATCCAAGTCGAGGTGCACGGGGCTCAAGGTGGCGCCTGTGCTGCCTTCGCTGCGCTTGCTTTGGCCTTGCGCAAACAGGTGCAACTCCAGCCCGTCTTTGGGCTGCAGATGGATCACCAGTTTGTTGGCGTGGCCCACGGGGCTGTTGAAAATTTCGTGCGGGGTTTTTCGAAAGTTGATTTCGATGTGCGCTTCGCGAGAGGCCATGCGTTTGCCGGTGCGAATGTAAAACGGCACACCCGCCCAACGCCAGTTGGCGATTTCGGTGCGCAGCGCAACAAAAGTTTCGGTGCTGCTGGTGGGGCTGACGCCTGGCTCATCGCGGTAGCCGGGCACCGCGTAGCCCAACACATTGCCGGCACTGTATTGGCCGCGAATGACGTGTTGGCTCAAGGTTTCAGGGGTCCAGCGCTTCAAGGCGCGCAGCACTTTGAGTTTTTCGTCGCGGATTGCATCGGCATGGGCATTGATGGGCGGCTCCATGGCAATGGCGCAGACCAGTTGCAGGGCATGGTTTTGCACCATGTCGCGCAGCGCACCAGTGGTTTCATAAAAGCCGCCGCGTTTTTCCACGCCCAGCTCTTCAGACATGGTGATCTGGATGTTGGCAATGTGCTCGCGCCGCCACAGAGGCTCAAACAGGGCATTGCCAAAGCGCAGCGCAAACAGGTTTTGCACTGCGGGCTTGCCCAAGTAGTGGTCAATGCGGAAGATTTGCTGCTCTTTGAACACCTTGCCCACCGCCTCGTTGATGGCGCGGTTGGAGGTCAGGTCGTGGCCCAGCGGTTTTTCTAAAACGATGCGGGTTTTGGGGGTGTTCAGACCATTCGCGGCGAGCTGTTCGCACACGGTGGTGAACAGGCTCGGCGCGGTGGACAGGTACATCACCACGTGGTCGGTTTGGCGTTCTGCCAAACGCGCCGACAGCGCGGCATAAGACTCGGGCTTGGACAAGTCCATGCGCACGTAGCACAGCATGCTGGCAAAACGCGCAAATTCTTCGGGGTTGGGGCGCTTGTCGCCTTCGACTTGCTCAAAGCGCGACTGAATTTGTTGGCGGTATTGCTCGTCGGTCATGTCGTCACGGCCCACGCCGATGATGCGGCCGCCTTCAGGCAGGGTGTCGTGACGGTAAGCCTGGAACAAAGCCGGCATCAATTTGCGCCAAACCAGGTCGCCAGTGCCGCCGAAAAAAACAAGATCAAAAGCCATGATGTTCTTGAGTTACATGAAATAATGGTTTGTAATGTAACTTTGTTTCACGGATAATTCAACACAAATTTCGCAAAACAGCCTCAGGCCGTTGAATTTTCCCTCAACCCCATGCGTTGAAACTGACCACGCAACTCAGAGCAAACACCCGATGAACCAACTCGACGCCCTCAAAAAATTCACCACCGTGGTGGCCGATACCGGTGACTTCAAGCAACTGGCCCAATTCCAGCCGCAAGACGCCACCACCAACCCGTCGTTGATCTTGAAGGCGGTGCAAAAACCCGAATATGCCCCATTGCTGGCCGAAACCGTGCAGGCGCACCGCGGCCAACCTTTGGACGTGGTGATGGACCATTTGTTGGTGCGCTTTGGTGTCGAGATTTTGAAAACCATTCCCGGTCGTGTGTCCACCGAAGTCGATGCCCGGTTGAGCTTTGACACGGCCGCCACCGTGGCTCGGGCCCGCCGAATCATGGCGTTGTATGAAGCCCAAGGCATTGCCAGAGCGCGCGTGCTGATCAAGATCGCCTCGACTTGGGAGGGCATTCAGGCTGCTGCAGAGTTGGAGCGCGAGGGCATACGTTGCAACTTGACGCTGCTGTTTGCATTTTGCCAAGCGGTGGCTTGTGGGCAAGCCAAGGTGCAACTCATTTCGCCCTTTGTGGGCCGCATTTACGACTGGTACAAGAAAACCGCAGGCGCCGCGTGGGACGAGGCGGCCAAGTCGGGTGCGAACGATCCCGGCGTGCAGTCGGTGCAGGCGATTTTTAACCACTACAAAAAGCACGGCATTCAGACCGAAGTCATGGGCGCATCGTTCCGCAACATCGGCCAAATCACGGCGCTCGCGGGCTGCGACTTGTTGACCATCAGCCCCGAATTGCTGGCGCAGTTGGCGGCAACCGATGCGCCGTTAACAGCAGCGCTGGACGCAGCAAAAGCCAAGAGCCTCGAATTGCCTGCAGTGGCCTACAACGAAGCGGCTTTCCGCTTGGCGCTGAATGAAGACGCGATGGCCACCGAAAAATTGGCCGAGGGCATTCGCGCTTTTTGCGCCGATGCCATCAAGCTTGAAGACCTGATGCAGAAAGTCTGAGATGCGTTGCGACCAAACCCCTGTATGGAAAAGCCTGCAGCAACACGCAGACGCTTTCAAAGGATTTGATTTGCGCACGGCGTTTGCTGCCGATGCGCAGCGGGCCGAAACCCTGAGCCAATCAGCGCCACATGTATTCGCTGATTTGTCCAAAAACCATGTCGATGCAGCGACCGAGGCGATGTTGCAAACCCTGGCCCAGCAAACCGGTTTGGCCGCGCACCGCGACGCCATGTTCAATGGCGCGCCGATCAACCACACCGAAGACCGTGCGGTGATGCATTGGTTGCTCAGGCAACCCGAGGGCTCGTTGACCGGGGCTTTGGCCGAACCTTTGGCGCTGGTGCATGGCACGCTCAAGCCCATGCTGGCGTTTGCCGAAAAAATCCGGGCCGATGCGCAGATCACCGATGTGGTGAACATCGGCATTGGGGGCTCTGACTTGGGCCCGCAAATGGCGGTGCTGGCCCTGCAAGATTTTGTCTTGCCCGGCAAGCGCTTTCACTTTGTCTCTAACGTGGACGGACATGAACTGGCCGGCGTGTTGAAGGGGTTGAAGGCGCACAACACGCTGTTTTTGATCGCGTCAAAAACCTTCACCACCACCGAGACCATGACCAATGCCCATTCGGCATTGCAATGGTTCCAGGCTCAAGGCGCCACCGATGTGGCCCGCCACTTTGCGGCACTGACCACCAACGTCTCGGCCGCCGCCGAATTGGGCATCACCACCACCTTTGGTTTTTGGGACTGGGTGGGTGGCCGTTACTCGATGTGGTCGTCCATCGGTTTGCCCGTGGCCATCGCCATTGGCGCGCAGGGTTTCAAAGATTTGCTGGCGGGCGCACATGCCATGGACCAGCACTTCAAGACCGCGCCGATGCCTGACAACTTGCCGGTGCGATTGGGCTTGTTGGATGTTTGGTACCGCAATTTCTTGCATTTCACCAGCCGCAGCATTGCGCCTTATCACAGTGCTTTGCGCCGTGTGCCCGCGTATTTGCAGCAACTCGAGATGGAGAGTAATGGCAAGCGGGTCGACCGCAATGGGCAGGCGCTGCCCTATGGCACATCGCCGGTGTTGTGGGGCGAGCCGGGCACCAATGGGCAGCACGCGTACTTTCAAATGCTGCACCAAGGCACCGACATCGTGCCGCTGGAATTCATTGCCGTCAAAAAGCCCACGCACCAACTGAAAGACCACCACGAGCTGCTGTTGGCCAACGTGATTGCGCAAGCGCAAGCACTGATGTTGGGCAAAGACGACGCGGGCGGGCACAAGCACTTCACCGGCAACCGGCCCAGCACTTTCTTGTTGTTGGAAGAGTTGACCCCCGCCAGCTTGGGCGCCTTGATTGCGTTGCAAGAACACCGGGTGTTTGTGAGTGGCTCGGTTTGGGGCATCAACAGCTTTGACCAATGGGGCGTCGAGCTGGGCAAGGTCTTGGCCAAAGACATCCACGCACGCATTTTGTCGGGCGACGCTGCGGGGCTTGATGCCTCGACGGCGGCATTGCTCCAGCGGGTGCGCTGAGCTTGCGCGTTGATCCCGACCCTGATGGGGTTTTGAACCCCAACAGGGTGAGTTTCGGTCAGTGTTTGTGGCTGCTGTGATCGTGCGGGTTGGCGGGCGCCTTGCTTGAGCGAGTTGGGCTGGTCGGCAATACCGACAGCTTGCCCCGCATGCCCGCTTCGTAGTGGCCGGGAAGCAAACAGGCCATTTGCAATTGGGCGGCTTCGGTAAAGCTCACCACCAGTTCACCGCGTTGTCCTGCGGCCACTGAAATTGCAGCCCCTGCGCCATGCGCATTTGCATGTGCAGCATCGTGGTCAGTATTTTGGCTTTCGCCCGCCTTCATCGCTTGCGCATGCGAGCGGATGTCCTCGTCACTGCCCAGCACCATTTCGTGTGCCGTCTTGCCGGTGTTGTGCACTACAAAACGAATGGTCTCGCCCGCTTTCACTTCGAGTTGGTCTGGCGTGAATCGCATCTTGTCGTCCAGGCTCACTTCGATGGTGCGACTGATCACCAATGCGGTCATGCCTGCGCTTGCTTTTGCAGGTGCGCCATGAACATCACCTTTCGCATCAACCTTCGCATCGCCTTTCACATCGTCCTTCACACCATCAATGGCATCGCCATGGTGGTGGCCCGTTGCGGCCCATTGCGGGTGCTGCTCAAACCATTTCCATGCACCGTAGCTCCCCACCGAAACCAAGGCCCCGACCGCCAGTACATACGCCGTGGCAGCGCGTTGCCATGCGCGCGGGGTGGTCCAAGCCAGTGCCAAAACGGAGACAAAAAATCCCAGTGGCACCACCCAGCTGCTGCGCGCCGGAGAGTCAGGAAAGTGTTGCAATCCTCCCGTGAAGAAGCCCAGTCCAATGGACAGCAAAGAGCCCACGGCCAAAGTCTTCAACAATCCTTGGTGGGCATTTTGTGCAGAAGGCTCATCAAACAGATGCTCTAGCCAAGCGCCCAGAACAAACAAAACCATGCCAATGGCGGCGGTCCACAACGACCGCTCGCCACTGAAAAAACCGTGATTCACGGCACCTGAAATGAAACTGATGCCCGAATACTTGAGCAGCATGGCACCGTGCTGCTGTTGAAAATCTGAAGTCATGAATAATTCCTTGCGCCAGCGTTTGCTCGCGCGTTTTTGATCACCAGCCACACCTGCTGATGGCAGATGTGGAACCAAAAATGGGGCGGGAATTAAACCAGTGGTGGTCGCAACTCGGGCTGAAGGCTCTGGCTGATCCAGCTGAGTGTGAAGCCCTGCGGGGGTGATGCGGGCGTTGCTGGCGCCAGTGAAACCTTGCGCGCAGTCAAACCCCACGTACAACACCATTGGCAGTCGCCGCAGGTGGATTCGGCCTGGTGAGTTGCCGTGGTCAATGGCATGGGCGAAGTCGACTGTGCATCTGAAGAGGCGGCCGTCTCTGTAGTCGGTCCCTTGTTTTTGGAAACTTCAGTGGCGGTGTTTTCATGGCACGGGTGCGAATCTGCCAAGTGCCCTTGCACCGGGTGCTGTGTGGGCAGCGTGGCCGCGGCCGAGTTCATGCCCATGCCCAATTTGAGCAGCACCAGCAACACCAACAACCATGAAATGCGCAGCATGGGCCGGATCATAGGCGAGCTGGATGTTCTTTGCATTGACCGTGTGCAGATTGCGTGCATGGGTGCGTCAAGTGAGGTATTGGGTACGGTGCATGGCACGTGCTGCGTGAACTGCGTGGGCTGTGTTCTCGCTTGGGTTTTGTGCGTCTGCCTTTGTTCATTTGTCAGCCGCACCGGGCGTGTTCTGGTGGGGTGAGCGGCAAAAAAAAAGCCCCGCAAGGCGTGAACCTTGCGGGGCTTTTTGTTTTGGCCGGGTGAGGGCCTAAACCCTCATCCAAGCAGCTGGGGCCATTACATGCCCATGCCGCCCATACCGCCCATGCCACCCATGTCAGGCATGCCGCCGCCCATGGGGGCGTCGTCTTTCGGTGCTTCCGAAACCATGCACTCGGTGGTCAACATCAAAGAGGCCACAGACGCTGCGTTTTGCAATGCAGTGCGTGTCACTTTGGTGGGGTCCAAGATGCCCATTTCGATCATGTCGCCGTAGGTGTCGTTGGCGGCGTTGAAGCCGTAGTTGCCTTTGCCGGCCAACACAGCGTTCACCACCACCGATGGCTCGCCACCCGCGTTGTAAACGATTTCGCGCAATGGGGCTTCGATGGCTTTCAACACCAGTTTGATACCGGCGTCTTGGTCGGCGTTGTCACCTTTGATGGTGCCAGCGGTTTGACGTGCACGCAGCAAAGCCACGCCGCCGCCAGCCACGATGCCTTCTTCCACTGCAGCGCGAGTGGCGTGCAGGGCGTCTTCGACGCGGGCTTTCTTTTCTTTCATTTCGACTTCGGTGGCAGCGCCAACCTTGATCACGGCAACGCCGCCAGCCAACTTGGCCACGCGCTCTTGCAGCTTCTCGCGGTCGTAGTCAGAAGTGGCTTCTTCGATTTGCACGCGCACTTGTTTGACGCGGGCTTCGATGTCGCCAGCAGCACCAGCGCCGTCGATGATGATGGTGTTTTCTTTGCCCACTTCGATGCGCTTGGCTTGACCCAAATCGGCCAAGGTCACTTTTTCGAGGGTCAGGCCCACTTCTTCGGCGATCACTTTGCCGCCGGTCAAGATGGCGATGTCTTCCAACATGGCTTTGCGACGGTCACCGAAGCCAGGGGCTTTCACGGCGACAACCTTCAAGATGCCACGGATGGTGTTGACCACCAAAGTAGCCAAGGCTTCGCCTTCGACTTCTTCGGCAATGATCAGCAATGGACGGCCAGCTTTTGCAACGGCTTCCAATGTGGGCAACAAGTCGCGAATGTTGCTGATTTTCTTGTCGAACAACAACACAAAGGGGTTGTCCAACAAAGCAGCTTGCTTTTCGGGGTTGTTGATGAAGTAAGGCGACAGGTAGCCGCGGTCGAATTGCATGCCTTCCACAACGTCGAGTTCGTTGTTCAAAGACTTGCCGTCTTCCACGGTGATCACGCCTTCTTTGCCCACTTTGTCCATGGCGTTGGCGATGAT
>JBJOIR010000063.1:0-12179 GCA_046047055.1 Pseudomonadota bacterium
GGCGAGAGCTCTTTCGCGCTGCGCAGGGCCTCGGCCGTCACGCGCCCTTGGGCGCGTAGTTGCAAGGTGCTGTCGGTGTTGCTGGCACCGGCCGCGGGCCGCAAGCCCCCGTCGATGCGCACGGGCCCACCGAGCATGCGTGCCTGCACACCGGAGAGACCAAAGTCACCTTCAGAGAATTGCACCGAGCCCTGCACTTTTTCAAGCAGCGGGGTGCTCGGCGTCATTCGCACATCGTTGCCCGCCAACAGCACCGAGCCCTGCAGTTTGGTGGCTTTGGCGTTCAGCAGGGGCATGCTGAATTTGAAGCGGGTTTGCAAATTGCCCGTCACTTGCGCTTGGCGCAATGCCCCTGAAAGCATTTGGTCAAGGGGTGATTTTTGCACCAGCGTCAGCACTTGCAGTGCGGGCCCTTTGTGCTCGGCGCTGACCACCAGCACCGGGTTGTTCGCCATGTCGGCAATCTCGGCTTGCCCTGCACTCAGGGCGAGGCCTGTGCGGATATCACCCGTGCGCGCCGTGGCGTTCACCAGCTTCATGCCCATGCGCTCAAAGACCAATTGCCCTTCCAGTTTTTGCAGCCGCGGCCAGGGCAAACTTTTGGCCGGAAGCAAGGCGGCTGGCATGTAATCCAACTCGATGTCTTGCACCTTTCCGGCAAAGCGAAATTCGCCCTCTTGCGCGTTGGCAAATGGCAGTTTGGCCAGATCGCCCTTGATCTTCACTTGCACGTCGGAATAAGTGCCTTTGCGCAAGGCATCACGCACGTAATAACGAACACTTTGCGGCAGGCCAACGGGCAAATAGCGGTGGGCCCGCGTGGCATCGGCGCGTTTGATGACGCCCTGCAAGCCCAAAACGCCGGGCCCTTCGCCATTCGCAGCGGGGCTCCATTGGCCTTGCCACTCGCCTTGCAAATCGGCGTTGCTCAGCTGCAGCTTCCACTCGGGCACGCGCCATTGCTGGGCTTCGCGTTTGAAAACCGCTTTTGCGGTCAAGGCCTGCACACGCACTTCGGCATCTTCCAAAATGCCCGGCAAATACACGGCGCCATCTGGGCGCAAGCTCACATCAATTTGACCGCCATCTTGGTTCAGGGTGATTTGGGTGTCTGCGCCACGCACCCCCGGCCATTGCGCGCCATCTGGCTTGGCCGCGCCGCTGACTTGGCGGGGCGGCAAGTTCAAGTTTTGCAATTTGACTTGTGCGTCATAAGTGACGGGTGTCTGCCAGTCGCCTTGCCAGCGCCACTGCAAGGCGCTGACGTGTCCACCGATGTTTTGCTGTTGCAAGAGCGCACGCCATTTTTCGGGCAAGGGCAAGCTCAAGCCCATGTCGCGCAGCGCCGCCAAGTCCAGTTGATCGGCCTGCAATTGGCCGCGTGCTTTGTTTGGGCCTTCGGGGTAGCTGTAGGCCAAAGACACGTTGCCGCCTGGCCAGGCCACGCCTTGGTCGCTCACAAAAGCCAGTTTTTGGGTGAACACTTCAAAGCCCAAAGCATCGACCTTGGCGCCCAAACGGCCTGACAGCTGGGCAAAGCCAAGGGGGTCGCCATTGGGGGTCCACAAGGTTTGCAGGCCACTCAGGTTGACGTCGGCCACGCCCCCTACCCACTGGCCTTGGGCCACATCGTTCCACATGCGCAGGCTGCCTTGCCCGCGGGTCACTTGAGCGCCCAAAGACAGGTGTGAGCCCAGTTGCGCCACATCCACCTGCGGGAAAAACGAGTAAACCTGACCCGACCAATCGGCCCAATTGCCGGCTTGCATGGACAAGAAGCCGCGCTTGAAACGGCCCATGGTGACAAAGCGGTGTCCCCAGTCTTCGGTGGGGGTGGCATCGACCCGCACATCGTGGTGGCGCGCTGAGTTGCGCAACACCACATCGACATCGCGCAAGGCCATCAGGGCGGGGCCCTTCAGGGCGCGTTCGTTGGTCCAGCGCACGATGCCGCCCCGCACAATGATTTCGCGTTGCGCGAACAACCAATCGGCAGCCGCCCCATCGCTGCCGCTGTTGTGCGCCATGTCCAAACCCGCCACGCGCCACGCGCCATCGGCGGTCAGCCGAACATCCAGTTCTGGCGCGTCCAGCACCAGTTGTTCCAGTTTCAGGCTCATTACCGATCGCACACTGATGGCAATCAGCACCTTGGGCAAGCGCAAGGCGGTGCGGCCTTCGGGGTCGAGCAGCTCAATCTCGCGCAGCTCAAAAGAGGGCGCCCAGCCGGTCGATTCGGCCGAAATGTGACCAATGCGCAGCGGAACCCCGATGCTTTGCTGGGCCAAACGCTCCAGCGCAGGGCGGTAATCGCCGATTCGCGGCACAATCCAAAAATGCAAGGTGCCCCAAGCCAAGCCGATCAAGATGCCCAAGACGAGCATCAACCACGACACCCACCGAAATATTCGGGGGAGCAGTCGGGGCAGACCTGGAAATGAGGGCAAGGGTGGCAAATACATTTGAATCAGAAAGTCAGCAGGAATTATGACCCGCAGCCAGCCGATGGACGAGGTAATTGCCTTGAATAATGCCAGTACGGACTTCGGGGCTTTGTATTCTCGTTTCGTGCAGCGCCTGCACCGCCGATACAACGATGTCTTTCACCTGCTGCCGCCCGGTGTGCCCCACCACGACACGCTGACCGCCTCATTGGCTGCCTTGCAAGCCACCGGCCTGGATCTCGGTGCGGCTTTGAGGGTGTTGCGCCACCTGACCTTAGAACGCTTGGCGCAACTCGATTGCGCCCGTCAGGCCGATTTGACCGCGGTGACCCACGGCATGACCGCGTTGGCCGAGGTCACCTTGGACAGCGCATGGCAACAGGTCATGGCCGACTTAGACGACCTGCACGGCGCCCCCATCAAGGCCGATGGGCAGCGGGCAGAGATGTGGATCGTTGGCATGGGCAAGCTCGGCGCGCGCGAGTTGAATGTCTCCAGCGACATCGATCTGATTTATGTCTACGACCAAGACGGCGAAACACGGGGCAACAGCGACGGCCGCAACAAGGTGTCGTGCCAAGAGTACTTCACCCGCGCGGTCAAGCGCATGTACGCCCTGATTGGTGACACCACGGAGCATGGCTTTGTGTTTCGCGTCGATTTGGCATTGCGGCCCAACGGCAACTCGGGCCCCAGCGTGGTGTCTTTGGACGCGCTGGACGAGTATTTGCAGGTGCAAGGCCGAGAGTGGGAGCGTTTTGCCTGGATGAAAAGTCGGGTGGTTGCGCCACGCAGCGTGGTGCAAAACGGTTCGGCACAGGCGCTTCGCGCCGTGGTCTTGCCCTTTGTGTTTCGCCGCTACTTGGACTACAACGTGTTTGAGTCGCTGCGCACCCTGCACCAGCAAATTCGCGACCACGCCTCCAAGCGCAGTGCCGGCCACCCCGAGCGGGCCAACGATGTCAAATTGTCGCGAGGCGGCATTCGTGAAATCGAGTTCATCGTGCAACTCTTGCAGGTGGTGCGCGGCGGGCAGTTTCCTGAACTGCGCACACGCCCCACGCTGGACGCTTTGAAACGCGTGGCCAAGGCCGGGCTCATGCCCGCTGCCACCGCCGAAGCTTTGAGCGCTGCCTATGTCTTTTTGCGCCAAGTCGAACACCGCATTCAATATTTGGACGACCAGCAGACCCATGTTTTGCCCGTCCGCGACGACGACCTGGCTTGGATTGCTGGCACGCTGGGTTTTGAAAACACCTGCGCTTTTTTGGCGGCGCTGGACGCGCACCGGGAAGTGGTGGCGCAAGAGTTTGACACCTTGCTCGGCGGCGACCGCGAGTGCAAAACATGCAATGGCAAGAACGGTCAACGCGAGGTCACCGAGCTGGAAGGCATTGTCGGTGTGTTCAAGGGCCGCATTGGCGAGCGGCTGGCCGAATGGCCGGCCAACCCCCGCGTGCAGGCGTTGCGCGACGATGCCCGTGGCCGCTTGATGCGCCTCTTGCAGCGCACCGCGCAATGGCTCGAGGTCGGCCGTGTCAGCGAAGAGTCGGTGTTGCGCATGGTCGAGTGGATCGAACCTTTGCTGCGCCGCGAAAGTTATTTGGCCCTCATGCTTGAGCGACCTTCGGTGCACGAACGGTTGCTGCGTTTGCTGGGCGCGGCCAAGTGGCCCGCCCGTTATTTGTTGCAGCACCCTGGGGTGATCGACGAATTGGCGGGGGGCAATTTGTTTCAAAGCCGCTTTGATGCGGCCGAGTTTGAGAGTGAATTGCAAGCCCGGGCGGTGGCGCTTAGGCGCACGGGTGAGGACGACGAGGAAAGCCTGTTGAACCTGCTGCGCCGCGCCCACCATGCCGAGCAATTTCGCACCTTGGCGCGCGATGTGGAGGGCGTATTGACGGTCGAGCAAGTGGCGGACGACCTGAGTGCTTTGGCCGATGCGGTGCTGCGCGTGACCGCGCGTTGGTGCTGGGATCGCCTGAAAAACCGCCACCGCGAAGAGCCGGCCATTGCCATCATTGGCTATGGCAAATTGGGCGGCAAAGAGCTCGGGTATGGCAGCGACTTAGACATCGTGTTTGTGTACGACGACGAAGACGAGCGTGCCCAAGAAATCTATGCCGCCTATGTGCGCAAGATGATCAACTGGATGACGGTTAAAACCGCCGAGGGCGATTTGTACGAGATTGATACCGCCTTGCGGCCCAATGGCAACTCGGGGTTGCTGGTCACCCGGTTTGAGGCTTATGCCGATTACCAACAACAACGTGGCAGCAACACCGCTTGGACTTGGGAACACCAAGCCATGACGCGGGCGCGCTTTGTGATGGGTTTGCCCAGCTTGGCGCCCCGCTTTGATGCGGTTCGGTGCGCGGTGATTGGCGCACCCCGCGACGCGGCCAGTTTGAAGGCCGAAATTGTGGCCATGCGCGAACGTGTTCGGCAGGGTCACCCGGTCAAGGCCGACCGGTTTGATGTCAAACACAGTCCCGGTGCGATGGTGGACGCCGAATTTGTTGTGCAGTATTTGGTGCTGATGCACACCGCCCATCACCCTCAATTGGCCGACAACGTGGGCAACATTGCGTTGTTGCAACGGGCTGAAACAGCGGCTCTTTTGCCCACCGGGGTGGGCGAGGCAGCGGCCAATGCGTACAGAGAAATGCGCCGGGTTCAGCACCGCGCCCGCTTGAATGAAGAGCCTACCGATGTGCCGCTGAATGTGTTGTCGGCAGAGCGCGATGCTGTGCTGAAACTGTGGCAATTGGTGATGGTCTGAACCGAGTCTTTGGCGGGTCTTCGAACGCTCCCGAAGCCCCCGAATTTTCGGGGGGCTGGGTCCAGCGGAACCGCTAGGGGCACCGCCAACCGCTAAACTTGCTGCACCGCACAACAACGTGCAGTCAACCATGCGCCGTCCATAACGCGCAGCGAACTGGACATGGCGAACAGGCAACAGGGAAGAGTCATGAAAAAATTGGGTATCTGGGCAAGTGTTAGCAGCGGTCTTTGGACGTTTCTTGGTTTGAGTTTTGGCTTGAGCTTAGGTTGGGGTTCGGGGGCTGTGGCTCTCGCCCAAGAAGCCAACAAACCACCCGCCGCCAAACCCAGTTTGACCGTCACCGTGGCCACACCGCAAGTGGCCAACATGGCACAAAAAATCAGCGCCAATGGCTCGTTGGCGGCTTGGCAAGAGGCCGTGGTCGGGGCCGAGGCCAATGGTCTGAAGATCACCGAAGTGCGCGTCAATGTGGGCGACCGTGTGCAGCGTGGCGATGTGCTCGCCCTGTTGCAGTCGGATACTTTGACCGCTGAGTTGGCGCAGGCCGAAGCGGGCCTAGCCGAGGCCACGGCCAACGCCCTCGAAGCCAAAGCCCAAGCGGAGCGGGCGCGCAATTTACAGCAGCAAGGTTTTTTCAGCTCAGCGCAACTGAGCCAGGCCTTGGCCGCTGAGGCGTCTTCGGCTGCACGTGTGCAGTCGGCCCGTGCCTTGGTGCAATTGCAAAAAGTCCGTTTGTCGCAAACCCAAGTGCGCGCACCCGATGCCGGCGTGATCTCGGCGCGTCAAGCCACCGTGGGCAGTGTGGTGGGTGCGGGTGTGGAGTTGTTTCGCTTGATCCGACAAGGCCGCATGGAATGGCGTGCCGAAGTCACGGCGGCCGATCTTGGGCGCATTCAGGTCGGCGCGCCAGTGCAAATCAAAGCCGCCAGCGGCCAACTGTTGCAAGGCAAGGTGCGCATGGTGGCACCCTCGGTGGATGCGCAAACCCGCAATGCTTTGGTCTATGTCGATTTGACCTCGGCGCATGGCAGCGCCCGTCCCGGCATGTTTGCCCAGGGCGAGATCGCCATGGGCCAGAGCCAAGCGCTCACCGTGCCTCAAACCGCGGTGGTGGTGCGCGATGGATTCAGCTATGTTTACAGCGTCGGGCCCGATCAGAAAGTGACCCAAGTCAAGGTGCAAACCGGTCGCCAAAATGGCGATCGGGTTGAGGTCACCGGTGGCTTGAAGCCCGACGCCCGGGTGGTCACCAGTGGCGGCGCCTTCTTGAACCAGGGTGACACCGTGCGCGTGGTCAATGCACCTGGGGTTGCACCCGCTCCTGCATCTGCTGGCGCACCCGCCGCCGCACCTGCCGCTGCCAAGTAAAGGGACCGCATGTTGAACGTCTCTTCTTGGTCGATTCGCAACCCGATTCCGGCCGTCATGCTGTTTGTGCTGCTCACGTTGGCAGGCGTGATTTCGTTTGGGTCTATGAAGGTGCAAAACTTTCCGGATCTGGATGTGCCCATCATCACCGTCTCGGCCAGTTTGCCGGGCGCAGCGCCCTCGCAGCTCGAAACCGATGTGGCCCGCAAACTCGAAAACGCCTTGGCCCCATTGCAAGGGCTCAAGCACATCACCACCAAAGTGCAAGACGGAGCGGTGTCCATCACGGCAGAGTTCCGCATGGAAAAGCCGAGCCAAGAAGCCGTGGACGATGTGCGCTCGGCGATTCAGGGCGTGCGCGCCGATTTGCCCGGTGACCTGCGCGATCCGGTGGTGCAAAAACTGAATTTGGCCGGCACGCCCGTGCTGGCCTACACCGTTCGCTCAGACCGCTTGGACGACGAAGCCCTGTCTTGGTTGGTGGACAAAGACATCACGCGCAAGCTGTTGTCGCTGCGCGGGGTGGGCGCCGTCAACCGGGTGGGTGGCGTCACGCGTGAAGTGCGCATTGAGCTGGATGTGAACCGCTTGCAGTCGCTGGGCATCACAGCCGCCGAAGTCTCTCGTCAACTCAAGCAAGTACAACAAGAAGGTTCGGGCGGGCGCATGGATTTGGGTGTTGGCGAACAACCGGTCCGCACCTTGGCCACCGTCAAAACCGCACAAGAGGTGGGTCAAATCGAGTTGACCTCATCGCGCGGCACACGCTTTCGTTTGGACCAAGTGGCAAGCGTCTCCGACACCTTGGCCGATGCGCGCTCAGCGGCTTATTTGGACGGCCGCCCCGTGGTGGGTTTTGAGGTGGTGCGCAGCAAAGGCGAGAGCGAAGTGGCGGTGGGCCGGCTGGTGCGCCAAGCCATTGCCGATTACCGCCTGCAAAAACCCGACATCGAAATCACCGAGGCCTTTGATTTTGTGACGCCGGTGGAAGAGGAATACAGCGGCTCGTTGGTGTTGCTCTACGAAGGTGCGATTTTGGCGGTGCTGGTGGTGTGGCTGTTCTTGCGCGATTGGCGCGCCACCTTTGTATCGGCCGTGGCCCTGCCCTTGTCGGTCATTCCGGCTTTTATCGGCATGGCGTATTTGGGTTTTTCCATCAACGTGGTGACTTTGTTGGCGCTGTCATTGGTGATTGGCGTGCTGGTCGACGACGCGATTGTGGAGGTCGAAAACATCGTGCGCCATTTGCGCATGGGCAAATCGCCGTACCAGGCTGCCATGGAGGCGGCAGACGAAATCGGCTTGGCGGTGATCGCCACCACCTTTACATTGATCGCGGTCTTTTTGCCCACCGCCTTCATGAGCGGTATTCCCGGCAAGTTTTTCAAGCAATTTGGTTGGACCGCTTCGCTTGCGGTGTTTGCTTCGTTGGTGGTGGCGCGCGTGCTCACCCCCATGATGGCTGCCTACATCTTGAAGCCCATCGTCACCGCCGCGCACGAGCCGGGTTGGCTCAAGCGTTACATGGTCTGGGCCAAATGGTGCATGCAGCACCGCTTGGTCACCATGGTCTTGGCGACGCTCTTTTTCATTGGCTCCATCATGTTGGTGCCCCTCTTGCCCAAGGGTTTTATTCCACCCGACGACAACTCACAAACGCAGGTGTATGTGGAGTTGCCACCGGGCTCGACTTTGTCGCAAACCCAAGCCAGCGCAGAGCAAGCGCGCACATTGTTGATGACGGTGAACGATGTGAAAAGCGTTTACACCACCATTGGCGGCGGCAGTGCGGGCACCGACCCCTTCGCCGGCGGCGGCATGGCCGAAGTGCGCAAAGCCACCCTCACCATTCAACTGACCGAGCGCGGCACCCGTCCGCGCAAGCAAGTGATCGAGAGCGATATCCGCACCGCCTTGCAAGAGTTGCCAGGCGTGCGAACCAAGGTGGGCTTGGGGGGCTCTGGCGAAAAATACATCTTGGTGCTGACTGGCGAAGACCCGCAAGCACTGCAAACCGCCGCCATGGCGGTCGAGCGCGATTTGCGCACCATTCCCGGTTTGGGCTCGATTGCCTCGACCGCCAGCTTGGTGCGCCCCGAGATTGCGGTGCGCCCCGACTTTGCCAAGGCCGCCGATTTGGGTGTGACCAGTGCCGCCATCAGCGACACCCTGCGCGTGGCCACTTTGGGCGACTTCGATGCGGCGTTGCCCAAGCTCAATTTGTCTGAACGGCAAGTGCCGATCGTGGTGCGCTTGCAAGGCGATGCCCGCAAAGACCTGGGCGTGCTCGAGCGCCTGATGGTGCCCGGCAGCCGTGGCCCAGTGATGCTGGGACAAGTGGCCAGCATTGAGGTGGCGGGCGGGCCCGCCGTGATCGACCGCTACGACCGTCAACGCAACATCAACTTTGAAATTGAGTTGTCGGGTGTGCCCTTGGGCGATGTGACGCTGGCAGTACAAAAGTTACCCGCGCTGCAAAGCTTGCCCCCGGGCGTGAAGATCGTCGAGGTGGGTGACGCCGAAGTCATGGGCGAGCTTTTTGCCAGTTTTGGTCTGGCCATGCTGATTGGCGTGCTGTGCATTTACATCGTGTTGGTGCTGTTGTTCAAAGGCTTTTTGCACCCGGTCACCATCTTGGCGGCGTTGCCTTTGTCTTTGGGCGGCGCCTTTGTCGGTTTGCTGATTGCGCAAAAGAGCTTCTCGATGCCCTCGCTGATTGGCCTGATCATGCTGATGGGCATCGCCACCAAAAACTCGATCTTGTTGGTGGAGTACGCCATCGAGGCGCGTCGCGGCAAACCTGCCGAAGGCGATCAGCCGGCCGTGCCGCCCATGAGCCGCTGGGACGCGATCTTGGACGCTTGCCACAAGCGGGCCCGACCTATCGTCATGACCACCATCGCCATGGGCGCCGGCATGTTGCCGATTGCTGTGGGTTGGGGCGCGGCCGATGCCAGCTTCCGCTCGCCCATGGCGATTGCGGTGATTGGCGGCTTGCTCACCAGCACCGTGTTGAGCTTGCTGGTCATTCCGGTGGTGTTCACCTACCTGGATGACTTGGGTTTGTGGTCGGCGCGTTTGTATCAGCGACTCTTCAAGCGGGCCTGATCACACCTGCTCCAGCCCGTCCCGCGTTGCATCCGCCTGCTGCCCAATGAGCGCCTTGTCTTCGGCGCTCATTTTGGCGACGTGTTTGACCATCAGTGCGGTGCGTGGGTTGCTGGCAAAGTCGGTTTCATGGCGGATCAAGAAGTCCCAGTACAGCGTGGTCATGGGGCAGGCGTTGGGGCCGGTGCGCAGCTCGGGTTGGTAACGGCAGCCTTTGCAGTAGTTGCTCATGCGGCTGATGTATTGGCCGCTGGCCACATAGGGTTTGCTGGTGAAGCGCCCACCGTTGGCGTGCAAGGCCATGCCCAAAGTGTTGGGCGTCTCCACCCACTCCACCGCGTCGATATACATGGCCCGGTACCACGCGCTGACCTGCTGCGGTGACAAACCGGCCAGCACCGCAAACTGCCCGGTGACCATCAGCCGTTGAATGTGGTGCGCGTAACCGTGTTGCAGGCTTTGCCCGATGGTGGCTTGCATGCAGGCCATGTGGGTCTTGCCGGTCCAGTACCAACCGGGTAAATCGCGGGTGTGGCCATAGTGGTTGCCCTCGGCCAACTGAGGCATGTCCAGCCAATAGACACCGCGAATGAATTCGCGCCAGCCCAGCACTTGGCGAATGAACCCCTCCACACTGGCCAAGGGCAATTGGCGCGCATGGTAGGCCTGTTCGGCCGCGTCCACCACCTCGCGTGGCGACAGCAGGTGCAGGTTCAGGCTGCTGGCCACCAACGCATGCCAGCCAAAGGGCAGCGTGGTCCACATGGCGTCTTGCCAAGTGCCAAAGTGCTCAAGCCGTTGGTCGATGAAGTGCTGCAAGGCCACCAAGGCGTCTTCGCGTGTGACTGGCCAGGCAAAGTGATCGAGCGTTCCGGGGTGTTCGCCAAAGCGCGTGCGCACCAAGGCGATCACGTCTTGCGTCACGCGGTCGGGGGCGAATTGGGCGGGTGCGGGCACGTCGCCGGGGCCTTTGGCGCCAAAGCCTTTGCGGTTCTCGGCGTCGAAGTTCCACTGCCCGCCCACCGGTTGTTGGCCTGCCATCAGCACGCCATGGCGTTGTCGCATCGCGCGGTAAAAGAATTCCATGCGCAGCTCTTTTTTGTGGCCAGCCCATGTCGCAAACTCGGCGCGGCTGCACAGCGCGTGCGTGTCGGGGGTCCAGCGCAGTGGCACGCGGGCTTGTTCGGCTGCGGCCTCGATCAGCCGTTCCATGCGCCAAGCCCCGGTTTCCATCACCACCAGTGCCTCAGGCGGGTGGGCAGTGAGCACATGACCCAACCGCTCGGCAAAGGTTGCAGGCCACTGGGGGTCGTCCAGCCGCATATAAGTACAGGGCCATTGGCGTTGGTGCGCTGCATTGGCAAAGTGCCGCATGCCCGACAAAAACAGGGCAATGCGGGCTTGGTGGCTCCACACTTCCCCGGCTTCGCTGGCGGCCTCGATCATCAACAGCCGATCATGCGCTGGGTCAAAGTCGCTGAGGGCCGAGCTGTCCCAACCCAGTTGATCGCCCAGCACCAAGACCCAGTGGCGTACTTTTTGTGTCATTTTGGGCCTTGGGTGGATAGGGTTCGGCCCTTGTCAGAGCGGCAACGGTCACTGCAATACAAGACTTGGTCCCAGTTTTTGGCCCAGCTTTTGCGCCAAACCATGGGGCGGCCGCAAACCAAGCAGGGTTTTTGCGGCAAGCTTTGCTTGTTGCCTTTGAATCCGGCGGGTTGGGGCATCTTGATTTCCTTCTTTTTGCCAGACGTGACAAGCTAAAAAAATAAGTTTAAACTAATCAGTCACAAAATGAATTTCAAAGTGCAAATGAATCACTCATGGGTAAAACAATGGTTAGGCCACCTCTTGTTGGCGGTGCTGGCGGCCGCTATGGGCTTGGGCATGGAGACGGCGCACGCCAACCCTGCGGCCACTTGCCCCGCCCTGTTGAACCACACGTTTGACCGTTTGCAAGACGAAAAGCCGCAGTCACTGTGCCAATACAGCGGCAAGGTGGTGTTGGTGGTGAACACCGCCAGTTTTTGCGGTTTCACTTCCCAATACAAAGGTCTTGAGGGGCTGAATGCCCAATACAAAGACCGGGGTTTGGTGGTGTTGGGCTTTCCGTCGAACGATTTCTCACAAGAAAAAGGCAGCAACAAAGAGATTGCTGACTTTTGCGAAAGCACCTTTGGCGTGAAGTTTCCGATGTTCACCAAAACCCAAGTCACCGGTGACGGGGCAGCGCCCTTCTTCAAACAACTGACCGCGCAAACGGGGCAAAAGCCGCGTTGGAATTTTCACAAATACCTGATTGGGCGTGACGGCAAAGTCATTGACCAGTTCAGCAGCCTGACCGGGCCCGACAACAAATCGTTGTTGGCCGCGATCGACAAAGCATTGAAAGTTAAACCATGAACCGACGCATGAAACTGGCGATCGTGGGGTCGGGCATTTCGGGTCTGGCCGTGGCCCACGCCATGAAGCAC
>JBJOIR010000064.1:0-12168 GCA_046047055.1 Pseudomonadota bacterium
CCATTTCTTCGGTCTTTCCAGCTTGGGGGCTGTTGACCGTGGTCATCAGTTGGCTCCAGTTTTGGGCCACATCGGTGCCCTTCATGTTCATCAGGCGGGTGGTCAGCGAATGGGGCTGAACCGCCAGCCGCAGTTGCATGGCGGTGGCTTCGTCCAGGCGGGCTATTTCATCTGGGGTGGGCTGGGTTTGGCCAATCACCAAATTTTGAATGCTAAATGCACCTTCTTCGAGGGCGGAGAGGGTTTTGTCGGCGGTCAGGCCTTGTGTGCTGAGCAGGGCCAAAGCGGCGTTTTGGGCGGCGTTGGGTGAGCCCAGCGCGTCGGCTGCCAAAGAACTGGCGGAGGATGCGGCCTGAGCCGAGGCCAGGGTGGAGCCGGGTGCTGCGCCCAGTGACCACAGGGCAAAAAAGTCGTTCAGTGGGGGCGAAACCATCTCGGCGCTGGTGGCCTCGGCAACTACCGGTGTTGTTGGTTGAGGGGCTTGTCCCAGGCCTGCATTGGCGGCTGAAAACCACGCGGCAGGTCCAAAAAGAGCTTGAATGGCGGATTCGTTCAGGCCTTGGTTGCGGGCAAATGCGGCTAGGCTGTCTTCACCGGGCACGGGGGTTGCTGCAGTGATGATTTCCAACTGCATGCTTGGCGTTTGGGCCGATAAAAAGGCCATTTCGGCCTTGCCTGAGGCCTCTGGGGCGGCAATATCTTGCCGCTCTTGCGGGGGCAGCAAACTCTGCAAGACGCCACTGAAGGCGCTGCTGCCTGCACCCGGGCCAGAGCCGCTGGCCGCGGGATCGTTGCCCGAAGCTGGCGCTGACGCTGCAGAAAGCGTGTTGTTGGAGAGGGCAGAAAAGTCCATGAAGAGCCTGTGAGGTAAGGGATCAGGAAAAGGAGTTGCCAAGGAACATGCAAGAAGCGTGACCGGACAACTCTTGCCGCTTCAGTGATCCCACCGGGGGGTGTCAGAACTTTTTGGCACAGAGATTGCTTTAACCCCTGCGTCAGCCCTTTTTTTGAGGGGCATTTGTCGGTTTTTACCCTCTTCAACCACGGACTCGCCCATGAGCACCCTCATTCTGTCAACGATTCGACAGCAAGTCGCCCGCATCGACCTGGCAGGCTTGGGCATTCCTGCCTTGGTTTTGCTGATTGTGGCGATGTTGGTTTTGCCCTTGCCAGCGATTTTGTTGGATGTGTTTTTCACCTTCAACATCGCCATCAGCCTGGTCATCATCATGATCGCCATTGGCACCCGCAAACCCCTCGAGTTTTCGTCTTTCCCCTCGGTACTGCTGTTTGCCACCATGTTGCGCTTGGCCTTGAACGTGGCCTCAACCCGTGTGATTTTGGTTAACGGCCATGAAGGACACGAGGCCGCCGGTAAGGTGGTGGCTGCTTTCGGTGAGTTTGTGATTGCCGGCAACTACTTTGTCGGTTTCATTATTTTCTCGATCCTGATGATCATCAACTTCATGGTGGTGACCAAGGGTGCAGGCCGCGTGTCAGAAGTGAACGCCCGTTTCACCTTGGATGCGATGCCGGGCAAACAAATGTCCATCGACGCCGACCTGAATGCTGGCGTGATCGACCAAGAAACCGCCAAAAAACGCCGTGAAGAACTGGCACAAGAATCCGATTTCTTCGGTTCTATGGACGGTGCCTCTAAATTCGTCAGTGGCGATGCCATGGCGGGTTTGTTGATTTTGGTGATCAACTTGGTGGGCGGCTTGATCATTGGCGTCGGCCAGCACGATTTATCGCTGTCCGAAGCCGGCCGCATTTACACCTTGTTGACCATTGGCGATGGCTTGGTGGCACAGATTCCGGCCCTCTTTTTGTCATTGGCCACCGCCATCATCGTGACCCGTGTGACCACCTCGGAGAACATGACCGAGCAGGCCACTTCTCAGCTGGCCAACCCTTCGGCTTTGTTCATGGCCGCAGGCATTTTGGCTTTGTTGGGCTTGGTGCCTGGCATGCCTCACTTGGTGTTTTTGACTTTGGGCTTGGCCTGTGCCGCCATTGGCTGGCAAGTGGTCAAACGCCAAGGCTCTACGCCTCGTGTGGGCAGTGGCGGTGCTTCTGCTACAGGCACACCGGGTGCAGCCAGCGCCGCTGATGCCGAAGTGAAAGAATTGGACTGGGACGATGTCGACCAAGTGGATTTGATTGGCCTGGAAATTGGTTACGGTCTGATTCCCCTGGTCAACCCCGAAACCGGCGGTCAGTTGATGAACCGCGTCAAAGGGGTGCGCAAAAAATTGTCTGCCGAGTTGGGCTTTTTGATCCAGCCGGTGCGCATTCGCGATGCCCTGAACATCGACCCGGACACCTATCACATCGTTTTGAAGGGTGTGGTGCGTGGCAAAGGCCAAGTCAAGGTGGGCCGCGAGTTGGCCATCAACCCCGGCCAGGTCTACGGCACGCTGGAAGGCCAAACCACCCGCGAGCCGGCATTCGGACTTGAAGCCGTGTGGATTGAACCCTCACAACGTGACCATGCCCGCGCTTTGGGCTACACCGTGGTTGACGCCAGCACCGCTGTGGCCACCCACCTGAACAAAGTGTTGCGCGAAAGTGCCGCTGATTTGCTGAGCCATGACGAAGTGCAGCAACTGATGGACAAACTGGCCGCCAAATCGCCCAAACTGGTCGAAGACTTGGTGCCCGGAAAACTGTCTTTGGGCGTGTTGACCCGCGTGCTGCAAAACCTGCTGCAAGAGTCGGTCTCGATTCGTGACATGCGCTCGATTGCCGAAAGCTTGTCCGAAGCTGCAGGTCGCACACAAGACCCCGAAGCCCTCACTTCCATGGTTCGCCCCAAGCTGGGCCGCATGATTGTTCAAGGTTTGGTCAGTGAGCAAGACAACACCTTGTCGGTGATGACGCTGGACCCCGGTTTGGAGCAACTCTTGCACAACGTGCTGCAACAAAGCCCCGCCGGTCAGCCCATGGTGATGGAGCCCGGTTTGGCTGAGCGCTTGTTTGGCGCATTGCGCAACGGTGCCCGCGCCGTCGAAGAACAAGGCCATGCCGCGGTGCTGGTGGTGTCTCCAACCATCCGGCCCTGGTTGTCCAAAGCAGTTCGCTACCGCGTGAATGATTTGACATTGCTGTCCTACAGCGAGATCCCAGACGACCAAAACGTCAAAGTGATCCACACCGTTCACGCTGAAACACGCTGATTCCACCCCACCTGTATTTAGACGCATTTGAAACGAGCCCACCATGGAACTCAAACGCATTTTGGCCCGCGACACCCGCACCGCCACTGAAAAAGCCATCGCCTTGTACGGCCACGATGTCCTGATCGTTGCCAACCAGCGCGTGGGCGGACAGACCGAATTGGTGCTGGCGATCGACATCGCGCCGGAAGAAGTCAAGGTCGACGCAGCGGTCAGCGCCGCGCCAGCAGGCAAATTTCAAAACCAACTGGACGCTTTGCTGCGCCCCCATGCAACCGGTGCGCTGGCCGGTGCAGAGCACATCGCGATCAACAAAAAAATTGCCGCGGCCATCCAACCGACAACGGCCGAACAAGACGACCGCGATCGCCTGCGCAGCCAAGAACTGGTGGCCATGGTGCGCGAAGAACTGGCCGACTTGCGCCGCGAATTCCGCCTGAGCCAGCAAGCCATGCCATGGCAAGACATGTTGCCCGTCGATGAAGCGGTGAAACCTTTGATTCAGGCCTTGAGCGTTTCTGGCGCGCCGGTGATGTTGCGCACCTTGTTGCTCGACGGCTTGCGTGACCAAACCGACTTGCGCACCGCACGTCAACAAATGCAAAAGCAACTCACCCACGCCATCAGCCGCGAGCCCTCAGAAGCACCCCGCCAAGGTGTGCATGTGTTGGCAGGGGCTTCGGGCTCTGGCAAAACCCTGATGGCCGCCCGTTTGGCCAAGCAAGCGGTGCAAGACATGGGCAGCGAACAGGTGGCCCTGATCAGTTACCGCGACATGCGCGCTGGGGCGTGGAGCCAAATGCAAATTTTGGGTTCGCAAGCTGGCGTCGAAACTTTCCGCGCCACCGACAGCGCCACTTTGGCCGTGCTGCTGGCTGAGATGAGCCACCGACAGCTGGTCTTGATTGACACAGCGGGCGTTGAGATGGACAAGCACCTGCAAGACATCCGTTCGGTTTGCCCCCAAGCCCAACTGCATGCCGTGGTGTGCGCCGATGCCTCCGAAACCAGTTTGCGCCGAGTCTTGGCTCAAGCAGATTTGCGATTTGCCAGCTTGATGTTGAGCAAAATTGACGAATCTGGCATTCCATGGGCGCTGTTACAATTTTTGTGCAATGAGTCCCACGTCCCCGCCTTTTCGGTGGTCAGCCGGTCGGACCGAATCAATGAGCCTTTGATGCCGATAACCGCGCAAGAATTTGTGGACCATGTGATGAACCTCAGTGGCTTGAACACCCTTGCCGCTGAACCCGTCGCGCCCTTCAATGCCGTCCCCCGCATGACGGGTTGGATGTCTGGGTCTGCGCATGCTTAAGTCTTCTGCGACTGAAGTCATTGGCATTGCCAGCGGCAAAGGTGGCGTGGGCAAAACCACGGCCTCTGTCAATTTGGCGGTGGCTTTGCAAATGGCCGGCCACAAAGTCATGCTGTTTGATGCGGACTTGGGACTGGCCAACGCCCAAATTGCGTTGGGCTGCCGTTGCCCCTACAACTTGAGCCACTTTTTGAGTGGCGAAAAGACCTTGCAAGAAATCGTGACGACCACGCGTGCGGGCGTCAAACTGGTCCCCGGTGCCTCGGGCTTGCAAGAAATGGCCGCTTTGGACGATTTGCAGGCGGCCCGTATCGTGCAGGCCTTCAGCGCCCTGGACGAGCAAATTGATTACCTGATTGTCGACATGGCCGCAGGCATTGCGCCTTCGGTGTTGACCTTTTTGCAGGCCACGCCCCGCCGTTTTGTGGTGGTGCGAGACGACCCCTCGTCGATTGCCGATGCCTACGGCACCATCAAAGTGATGATGCAAGACTACGCGCTGGATGAGATTTATTTGCTGCCCAATGGCGTGCACAGCGTGCAAGAGGGCCAGCAGCTGTTTGAGCGCATCAACCAGGTGTGCGCCCGTTTTCTGGGGCACTCCATCAAAATGATCGGCTCAATTGAGCAGGACGAATTGGTGCTCACGGCGCTCAAAAAATACCAATCGGTGCTCGAGTTTGCCCCGAGTTCTGCCGCCGCGCGTGATTTCCGCCGTTTGGCCGAAGCCGTGCGAACGCTGCCGCCACTCGAAAATGCGTCGGGTGGCATGCAATTCTTTGTGGAAAGGCTGGTCCAACCTCGGACCTGATGACCATGCCGCCATCCACCCGTCTGTACCAAGAGGTGCAAAACAACAGCGAAGCCTTGGTCATGGCCCATTTGGGCATGGTCAAACGGGTGGCGTTGCACCTCAAAGTCAGGCTTCCCCCCTTTATGGAGGTGGACGAACTGATTCAGGTGGGCATGATCGGCCTGCTGGAAGCAGCCAGAGCTTACGACGCCTCCAAAGGCATCGAATTTGAAAATTTTGCCCACAGCCGGGTGCGTGGCGCCATCTTGGACGAGGTGCGCCGCATGTCGTTTTTGCCCCGCTCGGCGGTGGCCATCAACAAATCGCACAACGAAGCCACCCATTCTTTGGCGGCAGAGTTGGGGCGCACGCCCACGCAGGCCGAGTTGGCCGAGCACATGGGCAAGGACATTGACGACTTTCACAAAGAGCGCACCCAAGCCAACCGCTTTGAAACCTATTCCATGGAAGTGGTGACCGACGAGGTCATGAGCTTGGCCGCCGACTCGTCCATGCAGCCCGAAGCCATCGTGGAGCACGAAGACTTCATGGAAGCCGTGGTCGGCGCCATTGGCGATTTGCCCGAACGCGAGCAATTGCTGATGAACCTCTACTATGTGGAAGAGCTGAACCTCAAGGAAATTGGGGAAGTTTTGGGCGTTACCGAGTCCCGTGTCAGCCAGCTCATTACCGCGACCGTCAAGAAGTTGCGCGGTGTCTTGCAAATCTCGCCCAGCCAGGTCCGAAAGTAATTGCAAGCGGCTTGAGCCCAGGCGCTCAAGTTTTCCAAAATCCAGTCGATTCCTCTTGTGTCACAGATACATCAGGAGTTTTTGATCATGAGACTGAATTTCAAAGCCATGGAAAGCTATGCCGAAGGCAGCCGGACGACACAGGCCGTGGTGGCTGACAAAGTGGAATTGATTCAGATGCTGTTTGACGGCCTGGTGGACAGCCTGTCAGAAGCCCGTGGTCACATTGAACACCGCTCGATTGAGAAAAAATCTCAGTGCCTGAATCGTGCCAGCCGCATCGTGATTGGCCTGAAAAGTGCTTTAGATTTTGAGCAAGGTGGCGAGTTGTCGCGCAATTTAGACGAACTTTACGATTATGTTATTCGTAAAATTTTGCACGTGAATATTCACAACGATTTGACTGCTTTGCAAGAAATTCACGGTTTGATGTCGGAAATCCAACAAGCTTGGAAAAGCATGCCCGGTTTGATGCCTGCTCGCAATCCTGTGCAATCTCCCATTTTTAATGGTTTTGGCGCAGTACACTAAAGCTTGTTTTCATCGGGTGGACGTCAACCACAAGATGTTTTGAGTGGGCCGCACGCTGCTGTGTACGGCCCATTCGCCCGGTTGAATGGAGTATTAGATGTTCACAATCATTGGCTTGGTGTTGCTCTTTATCTGTGTTTTCGGCGGCTACATCATGGCCGGCGGCAGCATGGCGCCCATCATCAAAGCAGCCCCCATTGAGACGTTCATTATTGTGGGCGCTGCGATCAGCGCGATGCTGGTGGGCAACAGCATGGAAATCTTCAAGGGCGCTTTTGCCGGTATTGGCAAATGCTTCAAAGGCCCGCGATACAAAAAAGACGATTACTTGAACACCATTTTTGTGGTGGCCAAGATCATGAAAGTGCTCAAAAGCGAGGGTGCTGTGGCCCTCGAATCGCACATTGAGAACCCCGAAGCCAGTGCCATTTTTGGTGAATATCCCGCTTTGCTCAAAGACCACGATCTGCTGCACCTGATCACCGACACCGTGCGCTTGATGGTGGTGTCCTCCAGCAACCTGAGCCCCTATGCGGTGGAAGAGGTGATGGACCAAGCCATCAAGACCCACCACCACAACGCCATGAAACCGGCCGATGCGCTGGCCGCCATGGCGGGCGCTTTGCCTGCGCTGGGCATTGTGGCTTGCGTGTTGGGTGTGGTGAAAACCATGGGCGCGATTGACCAGCCGCCTTCTGTGCTGGGTGCCCTGATTGGTGGCGCCTTGGTCGGCACGTTCTTGGGGGTGTTCTTTGCCTACGGTTTCGTGGAACCTTTGGCTGGCCGCCTCAAGCAGATCATTGACGACGAAGGCGAGATCTACAAAGTGGTGCGTCAGATCATCATCGCGACCATGCACGGTCACCCCATGCCCCTGATCATCGAGTCGGCGCGGGTGGGCATCAGCCACCACAACCAACCGTCGTTTGCCGAAGTCTTTGACGGGATGCGAGGCAAGTAAGCATGGCCGACACCACGCCAGACGCCGCCAAGCCCGCAGAAGAAGCACCGGCAGAAGCGCCGGCGCCGGTTGCGCCGATCATCATCAAAAAGATCATCGACGATGGTCACGGTGGTGCCCACGGCGGTGCCTGGAAAATCGCGCTGGCCGACATGATGACCGCCATGATGGCGTTCTTCTTGTTGATGTGGCTGCTCGGTTCGACCAACGAAAGCCAACGCAAAAGCATCGCCGATTACTTCAAGCCCACTTCGCACAGCAACGTGACCATGGGCAAATTGGCCGGCTCAGACGGCATGCTGGGCGGCAGCTCGGTGATCGACCCTGAGGGCTTGCCCTTCAGCGCCAAACAAACCGCCTTGATGGAGCGCGTGACGCCCCGTTCGCAGGGCGGCCCGACCGAAAACGATCCGGCTCCCAACGCCACAGAACGCAACAACCCGACCGACCCTTCCTCCATGTCTGAGGCAGACAAGAAGAAGGTGAAGGAAGAAGTGGACCAAGCCAACTTCGAAAAACTGGAAAAAGAAGTCAAAGAGCAGTTGGAAAAGAACCCCAAGCTGCAAAACCTGAAAGACCAGGTGAAGTTTGCCCGCGATCAAGATGGTTTGCGCATCGAGATCATCGACAAAGCCGACTTTGCCATGTTTGGTTTGGGCACCACCTCCATGACCCCACGCGCGCAGGCCTTGATTGCCGAAGTGGCCAAGACGGTGCAGGCACTCGACAACAAAGTGGCCATCCGGGGCCACACCGACAGTGTGGCGTTTGCCAATACCGACGGGCGCAACAACTGGTCGTTGTCTGCCGAGCGGGCAGAAGAGACGCGCAAGATCTTAGAAAAAACGGGGCTCAAGCAAGACCGCTTTGCCAAAATTGAAGGGGTTGCCGACACGGCTCCCTACAATCCGAATGACCCGAAAGACCCGCGCAATCGCCGCATCAGCATCACGGTCATGAACCGAGAATGACCGCACGACTGGCACACAAGGAGACACTATGAATCCGATCGAAGTCATGGTGACTTCCAATTTGCCAGCCGCATTCACCACAGGTCTGCAAAAGCACTTCACGGTGCACCACCGCGAGCACATCCGCGATCCCGCTGTGCTGGCGCGCGTCAAAGCGTTGGTCTGCGCCGAACACCTGGCCTTGGGCCGCGAGCTGATGGGTTTGTTACCCAACTTGAAATTGATTTGCGTCTTAGGCGACGACGCCAGCCTGGTGGATGCCAAAGAAGCGTTGCTGCGCGGCATTGTGGTGTTAAAAACCCGCGATGTGCACAGCCAAGACATGGCCGATTTCGCCATGGGTTTGCTGATCTCCTCCGTGCGCCGCATGGCTGAATCTGAGCGCGTGTTGCGCAACGGCGATTGGGTGGATGGCCCCATCTTGCCGACAGGCCGACTGCATGGTCGCCGCTTGGGCTTGGTCGGATTTGGCCCCGTGGGCAAAGCCTTGACACAGCGTGCCTTAGGTTTTGGTTTGTCGGTGGCCTACTGCGATGCAGCTCCTCAAGAAGCCGAAGTGGTTGAGGTGACTGAACAGGCCCGAGCCACTTATTACCCCACCACCCTCGAGCTGGCGCAGCAGGTTGACTTTTTGGTCTTGACGCAACACGCCGCCATCAAAGCGTGTGGCGCGGTGGATGCCGCAGTGCTGCAGGCTTTGGGGCCAGAGGGCCACTTGGTGAACCTGTTGAACGGAGCCGACTTGGTGGACGAAGCGGCGCTGGTCAGCGCCTTGCAATCGCGCCAACTGGGCGGTGCTGCACTCGATGGTTTTGCAGAGCCGCCCCGTGTGGGCCCCGCGATTCGCCAAGCCAAGGGCTCTTTGCTCACGCCCGGCATGGCCTGCAACACCCAGGCCGCCGTGCAAGACGCTTGCGACCAAGTGTTGTTGCAACTGCAGACCTTTTTTGCACCGACGGCCACTTGATGAATTTGTTCCCTTTGTCCGCTGTGTCTCGAGGGCCTTCAGCCGCACGCCGATTTTTGTCTGGTCCTTCATCGCTGGGCAAAACGCTTGTTCTCGCCTGCAAATGGCTCGCCACTTCTGCGCTGTTGTTGGTCTTGTCGGCGTGTGGTGACGCAGATTTGGACTGGCGTTTGACGGCGGTGCCGCCTGTTGCCCTCAAATTGCCGGGCTTGGAGCAAGCCGGTGAAGAACCCATATTGGCTCTGACGGCGGATATGGACCCGGTCACCAAGCCGGCCTTCAAGCATGTCAAACGTGACTTCTTTGAGTGCAAAGGGTTGTTGGGCGCTTGGTACCAAAAAATCATCGTGGCCGAAATCAACTTTTTGGCCAAGCAGCATGAGTTGATGCAAATCGCGAACCCGGTGTGCCTCATCAGCGTGGACAAGTCGGTCGGGCTCAATGGCGGTCGCTTCAAGGTCCACCTTTACATGGACATGGAAGACCTCAAAGAATGCGAGATGAACTTGCGCTGCAAGTGGGCGCGCAATGTGGGGCTGGTGCTGAAAAACAAAGCGGTTTACCGCTCGTATTTCTTGTCAGATTTCAAAAACGACAAGTACTACCAACACTGTGTATCGCCCGACAGCCAGTGGTTTGCCCGCACCACCTGCTACACCATGCAGTGAAGGCTCAAGGCCTTGGCGCTTACAACAGGTAAGTGCCGCTCAGCGAGACCACTTCGCCCCCTGTGCCGATTTTGAAGCGCGCAATGCCAGCACTTCGTTGGGTGTTCACGCCGCCCAAATCCAACTTTCGAACACCGCGTTCTTTGAGCGCTTGCACCGCATCCCACAACAACACGTTGTGGGCATTGTGCTGACGTCCCTCGTCGTTGGACCAGCCCACTTGGTAGGTCGCCGATTCGCCGTGAATCAAGAACAACATGCCCGCGACCCGGTCTTGCTGCAGGTCTGCTCGCACGCCAAAGACATTTTTGGCTGGGCTTTTCCGAGATTGGGCGTACGGTTCAAAAAAAGGCATTGGCAAACCTGCCAGGCCGCGGTTTTCGCGCTGGGCCTGTTCGTGGTCGAGCAGCCAGCGGTACTGGCCAAATTTGAGCCCCGTGCGTTGCACTTGGAGCGCCGAGTTTTCACCGGCGACCAAACGGTTGCGCCATTTCGCCTCGAAGCCTGAGCGCAGCGTGGCCAAGTCTTGCGACAAATCCAGCACCACCGTTCTGTAAGGGGTCATGACCCGCCGCCAAAAGGGCAAGCCCACCGCTTGCCCCTGCGCCTCTTCAGGGGTGACCAAGATCCAGCGCAAGCCCTTCAAGGGCAATGTTTTTTTCAGCAAGCGGTAGACCGCTTGTTTTTGCTCAGGGCTCACACGCTGCGTCCACACGGGACCGCGAGAACAAAGTGCAATGGCCGCCCAGTTTCCCCAGCGTCTGACGATAAACTGTGCTTGCGCCAGTTGAACCCCGTCTGCCAACACGCAGGCCCTCAATACCGGAACCCCCAGCAGTTTCATGGTGGAGCCGTAAGCCCAGTCTTGTTGCAGGGCGCCCGCCTGCTGGGCGTGGTGCTGGTCCCAAGTGGCGGGGTCGAGGTCGTTCCAGATCACATTCATGGTATTCATTTCAGAAAGCTTGGCTCGTGAAAATGCATTTTCCCAAATTCAGGTCCACCCAGACCATCATGTCACACCGATTGCCAGAATCGCGGCCAACCATTTTTGCTGTTCTTTGGTTGATGCTTTATTTGGGCGCACCTTTGCTGTTGATCGGCCTCGTGTTGGATGGGCTGTTCCAGTGGGCCACAGGGGTGTGTGTCGGTGTCTGGTGCTGGTTTTGATGAGTGCATGCGCGAGAACCATAAGCTTTATCAAAATCATGGCCCATCGCCAGCTTCATTTAAATCTCAAATTTAATTTTTTTGCGTAATGAATTGATAAAATCTGCAGCACAAGAACGGTCGGTGGTCTGTCTCACTGCACTCTGCAGCGGTTCTTTGTCAGTCCCGCCACAACATCCGTTTGATTTCCCTCAATTTCCACAATGACCACAATTCTCATCGTTGAAGATGAAGACCTTTTGCGTGAAGGTGTTCAAGAATTTCTTGAAATGCATGATTTCAGTGTGGTGGGTGCCGGTGATGGGGTAGAGGCCTTGCAGTGGCTGCAAGAAACCCACATTGATTTGGTGGTCACCGATTTGGTGATGCCCAAACTCGATGGTGTGGATTTTGTGGCCAAGTTGCGTCAGAACCACCCCAATTTGCCCGTGATTGTGGTCTCAGGCAGCAGCAATTCGGTGATTGCGCGCTACGGTCTGAAGTCGATCGAGATTCCAGGGGCCAATGCCAGCATCCCCAAACCCTTCCGAAGCGCCGACTTGTTGGCCAAGATCAAAGAATTGTTGGGCTCTGCAGCGACTTGAGTGCCTGCCTGAGCCACTGGCCTGCCCGACAGGAATCGAACCTGTGACCCACAGCTTAGAAGGCTGTTGCTCTATCCAACTGAGCTACGGGCAGAGATGAGAAACAGAAAAGGCCCTGAAGGGCCTTTTTTTATGGCTTGCGTCTGGAGAAACGCAAGTTGGAATGATCAGACAAGATATTCAGGGAAATGGTCGGAGCGGCGGGATTCGAACTCGCGACCCTCTGCTCCCAAAGCAGATGCGCTACCAGGCTGCGCTACGCTCCGACAGCCGATATTCT
>JBJOIR010000065.1:0-12075 GCA_046047055.1 Pseudomonadota bacterium
ATGTCATTGATCTGTATTACTTGCACCGCTGGGACAAGCAAGTGCCGATCGAAGACAGTGTGGGGGCTTTGAGCGACTTGGTGCGCCAAGGCAAGATTCAGACGATTGGTTTGTCCGAGGTGTCGGCGGTCACGCTGCGCAAAGCGCATGCGGTGCACCCCATTGCCGCGCTGCAAACCGAATACTCACTCTGGACTCGCAACCCCGAGATTGCCGTGTTGCAGGCTTGCCGTGAGTTGGGCACGGCCTTTGTGGCTTTCAGTCCAGTGGCCCGAGGCTTTTTGTGTGGGCCGATCGACGTCGCCAATTTGGATGCGAAAGACATTCGACGCAGCATGCCACGTTTTGCCCCTGCGGCCTACGCGGCCAACATGCGTTTATGGCCAGCCTACCAAGCCTTGGCGCAAGAGGCCGGTTGCAGCCCTTCGCAGTTGGCTTTGGCGTGGTTGCTGCAACGCGGTGAAGACATCATTCCGATCCCGGGCACCACCTCGGTGGATCATTTGCTGGACGACTTGGCCGCGGTGGATGTGCAGCTTGAGCCCGGTTTGGTGAGCCGCTTAGAAGCCTTGATCAACCCCACCACCATTCAGGGCGACCGCTACAACGCACAGGCCAACAGCGAAGTCGACACCGAAGTGTTTGTTTGAAACTTCGCGCAGCACCAGACTAAAACGCTCAAGCGTCTGGCTGCACCCCTGGCGCTGCTTTTTGAAACGCCTCGAGCGCGTTGCAGGCCTGCTCAATCCCTGCGATCAGCGGCCAGCGCGACAAGTCCACCTTGAAGCGGCGCGCGCTTTCTATTTGCGGAATCAGGTACACATCGGCCAGCCCCGGGCTGTCGCCAAAGCTGAATCGCCCGCGTTGGGTGTCCGCCGCAATGAGGGCCTCGTACGCATCAAAGCCCGCGCCAATCCATGTTGCGCACCATGCGTTGATGGCGTCCTCGTTGGCCCCAAACTGCTTGCGCAAGGTCTCCAAGATTCGGCGGTTGTTGATCGGGTGCACATCGCAGCCCACGATGGCAGCCAACGCCCGCACATGCGCGCGCTCTTCGGCTTTGGCGGGCAGCAAGGCAGGGCTGGGGTACTTTTCTTCCAGCCACTCGATGATGGCGGGTGACTGAATCAGCACCTGCTCGCCGGTGTCCAGTGCAGGCACCAACTGCTGCGGGTTGACCAACTTGAAAGCGTCCTTCAGGTGAGCCTCCATCCGCAAATCCACCGCCACATAGTCCGTGGCAAGGCCCTTGAGGTTGAGCGCAATGCGCAAGCGGTGCGAGGTGCCGCTGCGAAAAAAGTTGTACAGCTTCATGGTGGTGTTACTCCGCTTGGCCAATCGTCAATGCCACCTCGGCCACACCGGCCACTCGACCCGTGATGTGGTCGCCCGGCAGCACCGCGCCCACGCCTTCGGGCGTGCCGGTGTAGATGAGATCGCCGGGCTGCAGGTGATAGTAGGTCGACAGGTCGGCAATGATTTCTCGAATGTTCCAGATGAGCTTGTTCACATCGGACGACTGTTTGCTGGCGCCATTGACTTCCAGCGCAATGGCGCCTTGCTCGATCACCACGCCGGGCATGGGCACGATCTCAGAGCAAACCGAGCCTTCTTCGATGTCTTTGCCCGTGTCCCACGGGCGGCCTTTGTCGCGCGCCACCAGTTGCAAATCGCGCCGCGTCATGTCAAGCCCAGCGCCGTAGCCATACACCATCTCATGTGCCTCTGCCTCGCTCACGCGAAAGCCAGGCTTGCCAATCGCCAGCACCAGCTCCATCTCAAAGTGGTAGTTTTGCGTGCGGGGCGGATAAGCCACCGTGGCGCCACTCTCCACCAAGGTCTGGGGCGACTTGGTGAAGTAAAAAGCCTGCTCCACGCTTTTGTCGACGGGGCGGCCCATCTCGACGGCGTGTGCATGGTAGTTGCGGCCGACGCAAAAAATGCGGTTGATTGGAAAGCGTTCGGTTTTGCCTCGAATGGACAAGGACTGGACGGCCGGAGGATTGAACAGGTAGGAGGTCATGGTGTGCAAGAAATGGAAAAGGGATCAGCCGCGGTTCTCATAAACACCCAGCTTGCGGTGCAGTGGCGATTCGTCAGCAATGAAGATGAAGGCGGGTTGTTGTACGTTCAGGTTGCGCAGTGTCACGGCTTCGTAGCCGGGCGCACAGCAGGTGTCGGCTTCGGCCAGTGTGAAGGTGCTGGACACGATCTGCGCCTCTACTGCACCTTCGATGATGTGAAACACCTGAGCCGGTGAGCGCGCCGCCAAGCCCAGGGTCTGGCCCGGGCGCAGCATCAGGGCATAAAAGCCCAAGATGTTTTCAGCGTCACCCCCGGTTTCGGGGTTGATGTAGGTGACCTGCACTTGCTCGGGCGCGGCGTCATCGGCGGCCAAGGCTTCAAGCGCCGCCTTGGCGTCTTTCCAGGCGTAGCGCAACATGGGATAGGCCTTCTTGCTGCGCTCAAACACGTGGCTGGGCACCACGCCGCCACGGGCGTATTGCAAATCGCCTTGACCGGGCTGCACCGTTTGGCGGGCACCGTTGATGTGGTAACTCGCCTCCATGTAATAAACCAAGGGCAGGTCCAGCACGTCCAGCCAAATCACCGGTTCGGTGCCGTCGTGGCCGTGCTCGTGCCACAGGCCCGTGGGGGTGAGGATCAAATCGCCGCGGCTCATCGGGCATTTCTCGCCGTCCACGGTGGTCCAAGCGCCCGCGCCTTCCACCACCATGCGCACCGCGTTGGGTGTGTGGCGGTGGCTGGGCGCCCACTCGCCGGGCATGAGCAGTTGCATGCCCAAATACATGGCGGCAGACGCTTGCATCTTCTCAAGGCCATGGCCCGGATTGGCCAGCACCAGCACACGGCGCTCGGCTTTTTCGATGGGGGTGAGCTCGCCGGCCTTCAGCAGCAGGGGCTTGATGTCTTTGTATGCCCAGCAAGTGGGCTGGGTCTGACGCGTGGGCACGTGGGGCGGCAACACGCCGCGCAGGCTGGGCCACAGGGGCACCAAGTTCAGATCGCGCAGGTCTTGCACATAGTCCTTGGGCAGGTCTTCAAGTCGTCCGAGTTCGTTCATGTGTGTCTCCCATCCACTCAGTTGTTGTGTGCGGCTTGCAGGCAATTGCCCACGTTCCAGCCATAGAGCCATTCCATCGCATCGTAAAACCGTTCTGCACTGCGGCCGCGCCACAAGTCGTTGCGCACCAAACGCTCCACACCTTTGGCATGGTAGATGCGGCCCATTTCTCGGCTCGACAACACAATGCGAGCGGTGCGCGCCACACGGGCGCGTTGGTACAGGTCGAGCGCTTGGGGCCAGTCGTTTTGGTGCGTGCGCAAGGCCTCGCCCAAGGTCACCGCATCTTCCATGGCCATGCACGCGCCTTGCGCCATGTATTGCGTGGTTGGGTGCGCGGCATCTCCCAACAGCGTGACGCGGCCGTAGGTCCATTGCCCAATCGGTTCGCGATCGGCAGTGGCCCAGCGTTTCCAAGATTTGGGCAGGTCAATGAGTTGGCGCGCTTTGGGGCAGATGCCTTGGAAGTAGCTTTGCACTTCTTCTTTGCTGCCCTCGGTCACGCCCCATTCTTCGGTTTGGCGGCTGTGAAAGGTCACCACCACGTTGTACTGCTCACCCCCGCGCAAGGGGTAGTGCACCAGGTGGCAATTGGGGCCCACCCAAATGGCGGCCGCGTTCCATTGCAGGTCAACGGGAAAGTCTTTTTTATCGACCACCGCGCGGTACACCACATGGCCCGTCACGCGGGCGGGGTCACCCACGAGGTGCTCACGAACCACCGACTTCACGCCGTCTGCGCCGATCAGCGCTGCGCCCACAAAAGACTTGCCGTTTTGGTCCCACACCGTCACGCTGTCTGCGTCTTGTTCCATGCGCACCACGCGTGTGTGGGTATGAAATTCAACCTGTCCCGTTTCTTGCGCACCCTCCAGCAGGGACAAGTGCACATCGGCCCGATGAATCACAGCGTAGGGGTTGCCAAAACGTTGGCGAAATTTTTCGTCTGTGGGAATTTTTCCAACCGGGTATTCGTCGATGGCATCGTGCATCACCATGTAGTCGGTGTACACCGCGCGCGAGCGTGCTTTGTCGCCAATGCCCAGGGCGTCAAACGCGTGGAAGGCGTTGGGCCCAAGTTGAATGCCGGCACCGATTTCGCCGATCTCTGGGGCTTGTTCGAGCACGATCACGCGAAAGCCCTGGCGCACCAAAGCCAGCGCGGCCGCCAAGCCGCCAATGCCACCGCCCGCCACAAGGACGGGAAGGGGCGTGGATGCATTTGCAATAGTCATGGGGACTCCAGCCAATCAACACGATGAAATCGGCGAGATTATATGCATGCTTATTAATTTTTCAAAAGGGCCTTGCTTTCCTGCGCGCTGGGTGATTACCCTAGGTTTCGCCGCATGCCGCGAAGCAAACCCAGGTGCTGAGGCAGAAAAGGCCACGAAGGTTTCGGCGAAATGCGACTAGAATTTCCCGACCACGCGGTCGGTTAATTTGGCAGGCCGTGCACCGATTCCCCATCGAAAGCATGTCTCCATGACCCAAGTTCTGCAAAGTTTCATCGGCGGCCAATGGATTGGCCAACAAGGCGCCACGCCGTTGCGCAGCGCCATCGATGGTCAAACGCTGTACCAAACCCACGCCGAGGCCATCGACTTTGGCGACGCTGTGCACTACGCACGCACGGTGGGCTTGCCCCAATTGCTGCAACTGGATTTTCAAGAACGTGCACAACGCCTGAAGGCTTTGGCCAAGTATTTAGGTGAGCACAAAGAACAGCTGTATGCGATTTCGGCCCACACCGGGGCCACCCGCGCTGACAGTTGGGTGGACATCGAGGGCGGCGCAGGCACCTTGTTTGCCTACGCCGGCATGGGCAGCAACGAGTTGCCCAGCGGCAACCTGATCCACGAGGGCCCCGCTTTTGCGTTGGGCAAAAAAGGTGGCTTTGCGGGCACCCACATCTTGGTGCCGAGGGGTGGCATTGCGGTGCACATCAATGCGTTCAACTTCCCGGTTTGGGGCTTGCTCGAAAAGTTTGCGCCCAGCTTCTTGGCGGGCATGCCGTGCATTGGCAAGCCGGCTTCAGCCACCAGTTATTTGACCGAGGCCATGGTGCGCTTGGTGCAGCAGTCGGGCATCTTGCCGGCGGGTGCACTGCAATTGGTGATTGGCTCGACCGGTGATTTGTTGGACCGCCTGAACGGCCAAGATGTGGTGACCTTCACGGGCTCGGCAGACACCGCGGCCAAGTTGCGCGTGCACCCCAATGTGGTGAAGCACAGCATTCCCTTCAATGCCGAAGCCGATTCGCTGAACTGCGCGATTCTCGCGCCCGATGTCAGCCCCGATGACGAAGAGTTTGACCTGTTCGTGAAAGAAGTCGCGCGCGAGATGACGGTCAAAGCGGGTCAAAAATGCACCGCCATTCGTCGCGCCATCGTGCCCCATCAACACCTCGATGCGGTGGCAGAGAAACTCAAAGCCAGACTGGCCAAAGTGGTGGTGGGCGACCCCGCTGTTGAGGGCGTCAAGATGGGCGCGCTGGCTTCGCATGCCCAGCAAGCCGATGTGGCCGAGCGCGTGGCCATGTTGCGCAAAAGTGCTGAGTTGGTCTTCGGCGGTCAAGCTGATTTCACGCCCGTCGGCAAGGGCGCAGAGCAAGGCGCATTTTTTCAGCCCACTTTGTTGTTGTGCCAAAAGCCGTTGCACACCGACAGCGTGCACGACGTTGAGGCCTTCGGACCGGTCAGCACCCTCATGCCCTATGACAACATCGACGAGGCCTTGCAATTGGCCGCGCGGGGGCAGGGCAGTTTGGTGGGCACGTTGGTCACACGCGACCCCAAAACCGCAGCCCGCATGATTCCGGTTGCGGCTGCACTGCATGGGCGCTTGCACATTCTGGATCGCGAAGCGGCGGTCGAATCAACAGGCCATGGCTCTCCCTTGCCCACTCTGAAGCATGGCGGCCCTGGCCGCGCTGGTGGCGGCGAAGAACTGGGTGGCATGCGCGCGGTCAAGCACCTGATGCAACGCACTGCGCTGCAAGGTTCACCCACCATGATCGCTGCGGTCACCGGCGAGTACATGCGCGGTGCCCAATTGATTGAGACCGAGGTGCACCCCTTCCGCCGCCACTTCGAAGATTTGCAAATTGGCGAGAGTTTGTTGACCCACCGCCGCACCGTGAGCGAGGCCGATATCGTGGCCTTTGGTGGCTTGTCGGGGGACTATTTCTACATGCACTTCGATGAAATTGCGGCCAAAGACTCGCCATTTGGCAAGCGCATCGCGCATGGCTATTTTGTGTTGTCGGCGGCAGCGGGCTTGTTTGTCTCGCCAGCACCTGGGCCGGTGTTGGCCAATTACGGTTTGGACACCTTGCGCTTCATCAAACCGGTCGGCATTGGGGACACGATTCAGGCCCGCCTGACGGCCAAGCGCAAGATCGACCGCCAAAAGAAAGACGCCAATGGGGTCGGTCAAGGTGTGGTCGCCTGGGATGTTGAAGTGACCAACCAATTGGGCGAACTGGTGGCCAGCTACGACATCTTGACGCTGGTGGCTAAAAAGCCGTCAGCCTGAAGGGCAGGCCAAGGCTGAGTCAGTCACGGGGTCTTTGCACCCCTTGCACCGCCCCGAGGTGACATGCACAGGCCATTTGGCCGCCTGAATGGGGCCAATTGGGTTGAAAATGTGCACCTCACCAGAAGGACCCCTGATTTGTTCACCTTGATCCGATGGCCTTTGGCCGCATTGAGCTTGTGGGCCGCGCTGTGGCTGCTGCACCTGTTCTTGCTGGGGCAAGGTGTGCCTGCTGCGTTGGCCATGTTGCTGCCGACCTTGGTGGGTTTATTGGCCAGCGCCTTGATGCGGACGCAAGGCATTTCCACGGCCAGAGCGGTGGCCCTTGCCTTGGGCTTTCCGGTGTCTTTGTGGTTCTTGGGCGTATCCCAATTGCCCGCTTGGATTTGGTTGTTGCCGTTGGCCTTGGTTTTCTGGATTTACCCGGTGAAAGCCTGGCGTGACGCCCCTGTTTTTCCGACCCCCTTGCAGGCACTGATTGCGGCGCCCAAGCATGCGGTACTGCCGGCAGGTGCACGCATTTTGGACGCCGGTTGCGGCGCCGGCGATGGCCTAAAAGCACTTCGACTGGCTTACCCAGAGGCGCAGTGCATCGGCCTTGAGTTCAGCCGCCCTTTGAGTTGGCTGGCCCGCTTGCGTTGTCCTTGGGCTCAGGTGCGGTGCTCGGACATTTGGCTTGACGATTGGGGCGCCTACGACATGGTGTACCTCTTTCAGCGGCCCGAAACCATGCCCCGCGCCGTGGCCAAAGCCCAAGCCGAAATGAAAGCCGGCAGTTGGTTGGTCAGCCTCGAGTTTGAAGCCCGAGAATTGAAGCCCACGGCCGTGGTCGAGGCCAGTGCCGGACGTCCAGTCTGGCTGTACCAATGGCCCAGCACCGCTAAAATGCCTTAACACTTGATTGCCCACAACGCCATGGACGCTCCTCACTACACCGCCAAATGCCAGGCCGAACTGCACAAAGCCGTTTCGATGCTGGGTGGGGATGCCACTTCGCCCCGACTCGAGGGCATGGCCGAACTCATCATTCAGTCGATGACTGGGCCTTGGCGTTCTTTTCACACGCCCGAGCATATTTTCGATGTCGGTGCCGGTGGCGCTCCTGTTGAAGTGATTGCCGCGCTTTTTCACGACTTGGTCTATGCCCAAGTGGACTCGGGCATCCATGTCAATTTGGCGCGTTACGTGGCCCCCTTCATCCGCGAAGGTGCCACGGGCCTGGTGATCGAGCCGATACAAGGCCAAGAGCAAGACCCCGAACTGCAAATGACCATGGGCTTGTTTGGTTTCAAGCTGGGCCAGGTGCTGTCGCCATTTGCGGGACAAAATGAATTTCTCAGCGCCTTGCTGGCGGTGAAAATACTGGAGGGCATCTTGCCCTTGGCCGCGCGTGCGCAGATCGCGGCGTGCATTGAAGCCACAGTGCCTTTCCGTCCCGATGCGCCCGACGGCACCAGCTGCTCGCAGACCTTGCTGCAACGCCTGAAACAAGCCAACACCGACTTCGCCTTGGACATGGACGATGCGGCTTGCTTGCAGGCCGTGGTCATGGGGGTCAAGGTGGCCAACCGCGACATTGGCAACTTCGCCAGCTTGAAAGCAGCCGACTTTTTGAGCAACACCTGGAACCTGATTCCTGAGACCAACCACGAGCTGGTCAACGCGGACACGTACACCATCAAGGGCTATCGGGTCTCGTTGCAAAAGATGGAAGGCTTCCTCAGTTTCTTGCAGCCTGCAGTTGTGTTCAGACAGTTTGCACAAGAGCCCTCCGATCTGGAGCACCAGTTGCGTCTGGAACTCACCCAACGCAATTTAGAAGTGGCGCGTTTGTACATCCGCCTCAAGTTGGTTTCCATCGCCTTGCTGGAGGCCTTGTCGTTGCGCTTGGGCCAACAAGTGTCTCTGGCGACCATCATGGGCAAGTTGCCCGGCAAGACGATTTTTCCGATTCAGCTCGAAAACTATCTGCCCACCGTGACAGCGCCATACAAGCCGGCGTCCACCATCGAAGAAACGGTGATGGATATTCTGGAGACAGGCCGCTCGGAAGACTCGATCCACGACGCCCGCCACTCGCCAGTGGCCAGCTACTTGGTCAAGTCTTTGGGCATGCAGGCGTGCATGCACTTGCTCGAGCAATCGAGGCTTTATTTTGCCGACAAACTGTCCTCAGAAGATTTGATTGCCTCTGCTGACAGCGCCGTCATTCAGGGGCTGGAGCATGCGGTGTATTCGGTTTTTCATCACCATGCGCAGGCGTTTGTCGCGCACTGAGCCCGTGCAATGAGATCACCCATTGCCGTCGTTGACGTGGACCGCTGCGAAACCTGGACGCGCTACAAAAACGGTTTGTGTGACAGTTGCGCCGCCAATTGCTGCACCATGCCCGTCGAAGTGAAGCTGGCCGACTTGGTGCGTTTGGAGTTGGTCGACCCCTTTGACGCTGAACACGAAGACCCCAAGCTAATCGCCAAGCGCTTGTCCAAGGCGGGCCTGATCGAGCACTTCAATTTCAAGAACAGCATCTTCAGTTTGGCCCGCAGAGCCAGTGGCGATTGCCAGTTTTTGGATGCCAAAACTCGCCGTTGCACGGTCTACGAAAAACGCCCCAACACCTGCCGACTTCACCCCCAAGTGGGGCCGCGCCCCAACCATTGCCCGTACGGCAACAAAGCACAGTCACGCTGAGACCCTGAGAGAGAACAACAGTGCGACATTGCGCTGTTTTATCGGTCGCTGCCATTCAGACGCCACCATGAAAAAAGCCCCCTGGCTGGACCGCCAGGGGGCTTGGGCGTTGGTCACTGATGAGCCAACTTACATGGTGTCGATGAAGCTGCGCAACTTATCGCTTCGGCTGGGGTGTTTCAGTTTGCGCAAGGCCTTGGCTTCAATTTGGCGAATGCGTTCACGCGTCACATCGAACTGTTTGCCCACTTCCTCGAGGGTGTGGTCGGTGGACATTTCGATGCCGAAACGCATGCGCAAAACTTTGGCTTCGCGCGGTGTCAGGCTGTCCAAAATGTCTTTGACCACATCGCGCAGACCGGCCTGCAGCGCCGCATCAATCGGTGCGGTGTGCGTGCTGTCTTCAATGAAGTCGCCCAAGTGGCTGTCATCGTCGTCACCAATCGGCGTTTCCATCGAGATGGGCTCTTTGGCGATCTTCATGATCTTGCGGATCTTGTCTTCCGGAATTTCCATCTTCTCAGCCAAGATGGAGGCATCGGGCTCAAAGCCAAACTCTTGCAAGTGTTGACGCGAGATGCGGTTCATCTTGTTGATGGTCTCGATCATGTGCACCGGAATACGGATGGTGCGGGCTTGGTCCGCGATCGAGCGGGTGATGGCTTGACGAATCCACCAGGTGGCGTAGGTCGAGAATTTGTAGCCACGGCGGTATTCGAACTTGTCCACCGCCTTCATCAAACCGATGTTGCCTTCTTGGATCAAATCGAGGAACTGCAAACCGCGGTTGGTGTACTTCTTGGCGATCGAGATCACCAGGCGCAAGTTGGCCTCGATCATCTCTTTCTTGGCATCGCGTGAAGAACGCTCGCCGGTGTTCATGCGCTTGTTGATGTCTTTTAACTCATCCAACGGCACCACCACCTGCGACTGCAAGTCGATCAGCTTTTGTTGCAAGTCTTGCACCGGCGGAATGTTGCGGGCCATCACGGCGCTCCAGTTCTTGCCAGCAGCCGCTTGCTTCTCGATCCACTTCAGGTTGAGCAATTGCGACTCGACACGCTTGCCGTTTTTGTCGCGGCCGCTGAAATCGGCAATGAACAGGTCTTGTGGGTAGCCGCACTTTTCAACAATGATGCGGCGCAGCTCGCGCTCTTTTTTGCGCACATCGTCGACTTGGCCACGCACCATGTCGCACAATTTTTCAATGGTTTTAGCCGTGAATCGTATGGTCATCAGCTCATCCGACAAGGCGGTTTGCACCTTGACGTAGGCGGGCGTGCCCCAGCCTTCTTTGTCGTACACCTTGTGCACTTTTTCAAAGTATTCGGTGATGCGGTCAAAGCGCTCGAGTGCCTGGTTTTTCAGCTCTTCGAGTTTTTTCGTCAGCGCCTTGGAGCCACCTTTGCCATCGTCATCGTCGGCTTCGTCGAATTCGTCAAAGTCTTCTTCTGCGACATAGTCGTCGGCTTCGTTCAGATTGGCAAAGCCGTCCACGACAGTGGAGATGACGACCTTACCTTCCCGAATTTCGTTGGCCATGCGCAAGATTTCGGCAATGGTGGCGGGCGATGCACTGATCGCGGCCATCATGTCCATCAAGCCGCCTTCAATGCGTTTGGCGATTTCAATTTCGCCTTCGCGTGTCAGCAGCTCCACGGTGCCCATTTCACGCATGTACATGCGAACGGGGTCGGTGGTGCGGCCGAACTCGCTGTCCACCGTCGACAAGGCGGCTTCCGCAGCTTCTTCGGCTTCTTCTTCGGTTGAGCCTGTGGGGGCGTTGTCGGTGATGATCAGTGTTTCGGCATCGGGCGTTTGCTCGTAAACCGCCACGCCCAAATCGTTCAGCGTGGCAATCACGACTTCCAGCGTTTCGGCGTCGACCAACTTGTCAGGCAAGTGGTCGCTGATTTCGCCATTGGTCAGGTAGCCGCGTGTCTTGCCCAGCTTGATCAGGGCTTTCAAACGGTCGCGGCGCTGCTTCATTTCGGCTTCGGTCAGGACGGTTTCGTCCAAACCAAACTCTTTCATCAAGGCGCGTTCTTTGGCCTTGCTGATTTTCATGCGCAGCGGCTTGACCTTTTCAGCGGACTCAGAGCCCGCGTCGACGACCGGTTCGCCTTCGAGGTCAGACTCGATATCCAAATCGTCGTCCATGCTCGGTGCAGCGATGCTGCCTTTTTTCTTGGGGCCTCGCTTGGCACCGGTCACGACTTTTTTGGCGACAGGTTTTTTCTCTTCGACAGGGGCTGCAGCCTTCACAGGCTTGGCAGCCTTTTCGGTTTTTTTCACTTCCACCACGGCCGGCGCTTTGGCGGCTTTCGGGGTGGCTTTTTTCTCAATCACTTCAGATTTTTTGGCGGGCACAGAGGCGGCTTTCTTCACAGGCTTTGCAGGAGTAGGCCGGGGTGCCGTTGCTTTGACTGCCGCAGGCGTTGCTTTGGCTGCTGTTTTGGTGGCCGGCTTGGCCGCCACTTTGACAGGTGCTTTTGCGGACGCTTTGACGGGTGCTTTGGGCTTGCTCGCAGGGGCAGGCTTTTTGGCGGTCACAGGACTGCTGGCTTTGGGCTTGGCGACTGGCGCGGCAGCTTTTTTGACAACAGCCGTTTTGGCAACGGTTTTGGATTTGGCAGGGGCCTGGGCAGGCTTCTTCGACTTTTGAGCAGGCATGAACACCTCAGAACTTCAAATGAGACAAGGAAACGGACACAGTCAGCGCCAAATACATCCCGGCGCGGGCTAGTAGGACACAAATTAAC
>JBJOIR010000066.1:0-11282 GCA_046047055.1 Pseudomonadota bacterium
CTTGCCTTTGATCGGCTCCAAAATCCGCTTGCCTTCCACGTGCTTGTACTCGCCTTTGTTGAAGTCAGACGCCGAGCCGTAGTACTCCTTGAACATCTCGCCATCGACCTCAACGGTCTTGCCGGGCGACTCTTCATGACCGGCAAACAGCGAGCCAATCATGACCATGCTGGCACCAAAGCGAATGCTCTTGGCAATGTCGCCATGGCTGCGGATACCGCCATCGGCAATGATCGGCTTGGTCGCCACACGGGCGCACCACTTGAGCGCTGACAACTGCCAGCCGCCGGTGCCAAAACCGGTCTTGAGCTTGGTGATGCAGACCTTGCCGGGGCCCACGCCCACCTTGGTGGCATCGGCACCCCAGTTTTCCAAATCGATCACAGCTTCTGGCGTGGCCACGTTGCCGGCGATGATGAAGCTCTTGGGCAGTTTGCCCTTGATGTAGCCAATCATGTCGCGCACGCTGTCGGCATGGCCGTGGGCGATGTCGATGGTGATGTACTCGGGCACCAAGTTTTCGGCGGCCAATTGGTCCACCGTGGCGCGGTCGGGGGCTTTCACGCCCAGCGAGATCGAGGCATAAACGCCTTTGGCATGCATGTCGCGCACAAACTGGACGTTGTCCAAGTCAAAGCGGTGCATCACATAAAAGTAGTTGTTTTTGGCCATCCACAGGCAAATGGACTCGTCCACCACCGTTTTCATGTTGGCAGGGACCACCGGCAAGCGGAACTTGCGGCCACCCAATTCGACGCCAGCGTCGCACTCTGAACGGCTTTCCACGCGGCATTTGCGTGGCAGCAGCAAGATGTTGTCGTAATCAAAAATTTCCATGAGAAAACCAAGCTCCAAAAAGGAATCGTTAAAAGGAACGAATGAGCGCTTGGCTTGGCCGGTTTCATTTGCCTGGGGACAGGTCCGTTGCAGACCTTGGGCAAAAAAAAACCGGGCGCAAGAATCTTGGGCCCGGTGGCTGATTCTACCTGGATTGCCTGACGACTTGTTGCGCAGGCCAAACACCTCGGCTTCTACAATCGCTGCCTATGCTGTCTGACTCCTCCACGCCCCCTACTTCCCCCTTGCTGGCCCAACTCAACGAAGAGCAGTACCGGGCTGTGGCATTGCCTGCCGAGCATGCTTTGATTTTGGCGGGCGCAGGGTCGGGCAAAACGCGGGTGCTGACCACCCGCATCGCGTGGCTGCTGCAAACTTCGCAAGTTTCGCCGGGTGGCATCTTGGCCGTGACCTTTACCAACAAGGCCGCCAAAGAAATGAAACTGCGCTTGCAGTCGATGTTGCCGGTCAATGTCAATGCCATGTGGATCGGCACGTTTCATGGCCTGTGCAACCGTTTTTTGCGGGCCCACTTTCAATTGGCCGGCTTGCCGCAGACCTTCCAGATTTTGGATACCCAAGACCAGTTGTCGGCCATCAAACGCTTGTGCAAGCAATTCAATGTCGATGAAGACCGCTTTCCGCCCAAGCAGTTGCAGTATTTCATTGCGGGCTGCAAGGAAGACGGCCAACGCCCAGCGGCAGTGCCGGTGCGTGACGACGAAACCCGCCGCAAGGTCGAGCTGTATCAGTTGTACGAAGAGCAGTGCCAGCGCGAAGGCGTGGTGGACTTTGGCGAACTGATGCTGCGCTCGTTTGAATTGTTGCGCGACAACGCCCATGTGCGTGAGCATTACCGCCGCCGTTTTCGGCACATCTTGGTGGACGAGTTTCAAGACACCAACAAGCTGCAATACGCGTGGCTCAAACAGTTGGCCGGGCTGCCGGGGGAGGGCAGTGAATGTGCCATCTTGGCCGTGGGCGATGACGACCAAAGCATCTACGCATTTCGCGGTGCGCGCGTAGGCAACATGGCCGACTTTGTGCGCGAGTTTCAGGTGAAGCACCAAATCAAACTCGAGCAAAACTACCGCAGCTTCAGCAACATTCTCGATTCAGCCAACCACCTCATCAGCCACAACAAAACCCGCCTGGGCAAGACGCTGCGCACCGACCAAGGGGCCGGCGAGCCGGTGCGCGTGGTCGAGTCGCCGTCTGACTTTGCCGAGGCGCAGTGGTTGGTTGAGGAATTGCGGCAGCTGGTCAAGCAAGACCAATTTGAGCGAAAAGAAGTTGCCCTGCTCTACCGCAGCAACGCCCAAAGCCGAGTGCTTGAAACAGCCTTGTTCAATGCCGGCTTTCCCTACCGTGTGTATGGCGGTTTGCGCTTTTTTGAGCGGGCCGAAATCAAGCACGCGCTGGCCTATTTGCGCTTGATGGAGAACCCCAACGACGACACCAGTTTTTTGCGGGTGGTCAACTTTCCACCGCGCGGCATTGGCGCCCGCAGCATCGAGCAATTGCAAGATGCCGCACGTGCCGTGGGCTGCTCTTTGCACGATGCCGTGAGCGCCACCACAGGCAAAGCCGGGGCCAATTTGGCGGCCTTTGTGGCCATGGTTGATGTGATGCGTGAACAGTCTGAGGGCTTGACGTTGCGCGAAATCATTGATTTGGTGCTCGATAAAACCGGCTTGATTCAACACTACCGCGCTGAAAAAGAAGGCGCCGACCGGGTAGAAAACTTGGAAGAATTGGTCAACGCCGCAGAGAGCTTTGTGACGCAAGAAGGCTTTGGCCGAAGCGCCATCGCTTTGCCACAAAATTTGTCGCAAAGCCCCGCCAGCCAAGGCTTGAGCGATGGCAGCACAGCCAGCAACGCGACACTGGATGAGTTTTCCGAAGACGGCGTCATCATGAGTCCGCTGGCGGCATTCTTGACCCACGCCTCACTCGAGGCGGGCGACAACCAAGCCCAAGCGGGTGAAGATGCGGTGCAGCTCATGACGGTGCACGCCAGCAAGGGTTTGGAGTTTGATGCGGTGTTCATCACCGGACTCGAAGAAGGTTTGTTTCCGCATGAAAACGCCATGAACGACTTCGACGGTCTGGAAGAAGAGCGCCGCTTGATGTATGTGGCCATCACGCGGGCACGCAAACGGCTGTATTTGAGCCATTCGCAAACCCGCATGTTGCACGGCCAAACGCGCTACAACTTGCGCAGCCGTTTTCTGGACGAATTGCCAGAAGCCTGTTTGAAATGGATCACCCCCAAGCAAGCTGGTTTTTCTAATTTGGGCACGACAGCGGGGGCCAGTGGCAGTGCGGGAGGCACTGGCTCGGCGTGGGGCCAAAGTGCATGGGGGCAGACCCCGGCACAAAGCCGCCACGCCCGTCCCGCTTGGGGCCAAAGCAGTCTGAGCACCGAAACCTACAAAAGCCCTCCGGTGCCCGTTCAAAAAGCGCCGCCCGAGCACGGCATCAGCGCGGGCTTGCAGGTGTTTCACACCAAGTTTGGCGAAGGCAAAGTGCTGGCCGTGGAAGGCATCGGGGCCGATGCGCGCGCGCAGGTGAATTTTCCGCGCCACGGCGTGAAATGGCTGGCGCTGAGTGTGGCTAAACTGACGCTCGTTTAAACCACTTACCCCAGACCCCAGACGCGAAAAACCACCGCTCGCTTCAGCGACAATTCTTTTTTTGAAAAACGGGCCAACCCCCATGAAAATCACCCAAAACACCGTCGTCACCATGCTCTACAAAGTGATGAATGCGCAAGGCCAATTGCTGGACAAAGCGCAAGAACCCACCTCGTATTTGCACGGCGGCTATGACAACACCTTTCCCAAAATCGAAGCGGCCTTGGAAGGCCAGGAAGTCGGCTTCACAACCACACTGAAGTTGGCGCCTGCCGATGCGTTTGGCGAGCGTGATGAGAGCCTGGTGCAGACAATTCCCAAAAGCGAATTTCCACCTGGCGTGAAAGTGGGCGGGCAGTTGCGTGGCCGCACGCCAGATGGCCGTGACCAGGTGTTCCATGTCCTGAAGATCAAGGGCGACCAAGTCATGCTCGATGGCAACCACCCTTGGGCAGGGCAGCACCTGACGCTGAGCTTGAAGGTGCAAGAGGTTCGCGCTGCGACCGAAGATGAAGTGACCCACCGCCATGCCCACGGCGCGCATGGCCACCACCACTGAGTTGCCATTACAGATCTGCCGTTACAGAGCCAACATCACCTGAATCAAGGCCTCACCCGCCAAAGTGGGCCATGGGCCTTGCATCGAAGTGGCGTGGGCCAGCCTGGCCCGCCATCCAAGCGTTCAGCCTTGCCGTGCTTAAAGGGCTTCGGCCGGTGTGGTGCTGAAGCAGTCTTGCACCGTGAACAGCATCGAGGTGAAAAACATCGCGGCCATCATCAAGGCCATGGGCATGAGAATCGCCATCACCAACTGCGGATCTCCCAGCAAACTCGCCACGATCAAGGCGACAATGCCAGCGCCTGTAAAAAACCCGATCCAAACCACCACATAAACGGCAAAGGCCTTCAGGTTGCGCCAACAGGCCACCAAGCTGAAGAACAGACTTTTGCCGGCCGGCAGGCCATGCCAATAGACCAGTGCTGGGGCGTGCCAAAACATCATGGAGACCGGGATGTACAGCACCATCGAGACCCACAAGGCCAGCTGAAATGATGCGGCATTCACCACTTCGGGGGTGATCGGGCTGCCACCAAAATACACCTTGGCGAATTGCCCTCCATCCGCCAGCATGGACACCAACATCACGCCCAAAAACAACACGGCATACCAGCCGCCCAGCTGCAGCATGGTTTTTCGGGTGGGGCCTGCTTTCAGGGCCGTGAACAGCACGGTGGGCATCGGAAATTTGCCCTCGGCCGCTGTTTGGGTGGCGGCCATCATGCCCAGGGTCAAGGCCGGCAACACCACCAAGGCCAATGCACCTCCCACCACAGGTACGATGGAGATCACCGAAACCGTGGCCATGAACAAAAAGAACAGCCCTGTCATGGCCAGTGGTTGCCGCCAGAAGGTGCGCACCCCTTGGACAGCCCATTGAAGGCCCGTGCGGGCGGGGACGATTTGCAGGTTCATGGGGTTACAACAGGGCTGAAGACAAAACGGGGTGTTCCACCCGGGCCCGCAAGACACGCTCAAAGTGCGTGGGGTCGTGGGGTTTGAGCATGGACGCTTCTCGGGGCAGATGGTAGTCCCAGAGCCTGGAAATCCAAAAACGCAAAGCCCCTGCGCGCAAAAGGGCAGGCAACAGTTCACGCTCCGCCGCAGTCAAGGGCCGTACCGCGTTGTAGGCCTGCACCATGGCTTGTGCACGCTCGGCATGGTGGGCGCCGGTGGGCAAGTCGATGCACCAGTCGTTCAGGCAAACGGCCAAATCGAACAAAAAGGTGTCAACCCCTGCGAAATAAAAATCAAAAAATCCGGTCAGTTGCTCGCCGTCAAACATGACGTTGTCGCGAAACAAATCGGCATGCACCGGGCCTCGGGGCAGTGCGGCATAAGCGGCGCTGTTGGCGGTGTGGTTTTGAAAAGCCAACTCGCTGCGCAACAGGCTGGCTTGTGCGGGCTCCAAATAGGGCAACACCACGGGCACCGTTTCGTTCCACCAAGGCAAGCTGCGCAAATTGGGTTGGCTGCGGTGGTAGTCGGCCCCCGCCAAGTGCATGCGTGCCAACATATCGCCGACGGCTGCGGCATGTCCCACTTGGGGTTGCAATTGGCTTTTTCCAAGCAATTTATTCACCACGGCCGCAGGTTTGCCCGCCACCGTGTGCAGCACATCGCCATCGCGGTTGGCAGCCGGATCGGGCACCGGAATGCCGCGCCCTGCCAAGTGCTTCATCAAGTACAAATAGAAGGGCAGTTGTTCGTGCGTCAGTCGCTCAAACAAGGTGAGCACATACTCACCTTGGTCCGTGGTGGCGAAATAATTGGTGTTTTCGATGCCCCCTTCGATGCCGCGCAATGCGCTGAGCTGCCCCAAATGGAGCGCTTGCATCAGGTCGTTGGCCTGCGTTTCGGTGACTTCGGTGAATACCGCCATGGGAAGAGAGTCAGAGCACCAGTTGGACTGGCTTGGGTGGGCAAAACCATGATTGTAGAGGGCGATAAGGGCCCAATGGCCCGCTAAGGGCTGGCCTGCGCCAGGGTTCGGCGGCACTGTGTTTGGCCGCATCAGCCAGTTGCAGGTCAGGCCGCAAGCCTGGGTATTTTTGGGTGTCAAGCCGGTACACAATCGAGGGATGAGCGAAAACACCTCCGAAACATCCAACCCCTCCAAGCCCTCCAAGTCCTCCCTATTGCTGGTGGACGGCTCCAGCTACCTGTACCGCGCCTTTCACGCCATGCCCGATTTGCGTGCCGTGCCGGGTGACCCGACGAGTCCTGCCACAGGGGCCATCCGGGGCATGATCAACATGATGGAGCGCTTGCGCAAAGACGTGCCCGCCGTTTATGCGGCTTGTGTGTTCGATGCCAAGGGTCCGACTTTTCGCGATGAGATGTACCCCGAGTACAAAGCCCATCGCAGCCCCATGCCCGACGACTTGCGCAGCCAAATTGAGCCCATACACGAGCTGGTGCGCTTGATGGGCTGGACCGTGCTGGATGTGCCCGGCGTGGAAGCCGACGACGTGATTGCCACCTTGGCCCACACCGCTGCGCAACAGGGCATCGCGGTGACCGTGTCCAGTGGCGACAAAGACCTGAGCCAATTGGTGAACGCGCACATCACCATCATCGACACCATGAACGGCAAGGTGCGCGATGTGGCCGGGGTCACCGAAGAGTTCGGTGTGCCGCCCTCACTGATGATCGACTACCAAACGTTGGTGGGCGACCCGGTGGACAACGTGCCGGGAGTGGCCAAGGTGGGCCCGAAAACGGCTGCCAAATGGTTGCTCGAATACGGCTCGCTCGACAACCTCATGGCACATGCCCACGAGATCAAAGGTGTGGCCGGCGAGAACTTGCGACAGGCCGTGGACTGGCTGCCCAAAGGCCGTGCGCTGGTGACCATGAAAACCGATTGCGATTTGATCGGGTGGGTGCCTGATTTGCCATCACTCGCTGGTTTGCACCTGCATGAACCCGACAAGGACAAGCTGCTGAATTTTTACCAGACCTATGGTTTCAAAGGGCTGGTGCAGTCGCTGGGTGGAGCCATGCCGGCGCCCGCGGCTAAAGGCAAAACCGCCAAGCCAACCAGTCGGGGTGTGGACACCGGCATGGGCGATTTGTTTGGCGCGGTACCAGACGACGAGCCCGCCATTGCCCCCGAGCTCAACAGCGCCGCCAGCTCAGTGCAAGGCGAGCTGAAATACGACACGGTGCTTGATTGGGCCGCGTTCGACGCTTGGTTGGCGCGGATTGAGCAAGCCCCGCTCACGGCCATCGACACCGAAACCACGTCTTTGGACGCCATGCGCGCCGAAATCGTCGGCATCTCACTGAGCGTGACGCCCGGCGAGGCCGCCTACATTCCACTCGCCCACAACGGTCCGGGCGCGCCTGAGCAATTGCCGCTGGCCGATGTGCTGGCCAAGCTCAAGCCTTGGCTTGAGAACGCAGCCTGCCACAAGCTGGGCCAGAACATCAAATACGACCGCCATGTGTTCGCCAACCACGGCATCGAGGTGCAGGGCTACGCCCACGACACCATGCTGGAAAGCTATGTGCTTGAAGTGCACAAACCGCACGGCCTCTCCAGCCTTGCCGAGCGCCATGTGGGCCGCCGCGGCGTCACCTACGAAGACCTGTGTGGCAAGGGGGCTCACCAGATTCCGTTTGCACAGGTCGATGTGGACAAAGCGGCGCACTATTCGTGTGAAGACTCGGACCAGTGCCTGGATGTGCACCTGTCGCTGTGGCCACAGATCAAGGCGCATGCAGGTCTGAAGTATGTCTACGAGTTGGAAATCGCCACCAGCGAAGCGCTGTACCGCATTGAACGCAATGGGGTGTTGATCGATGCGCCCACTCTCGCCGCGCAAAGCCAGGTGCTGGGCGAGCGCATCGTGCAACTCGAAACCGAGGCTTACGAGATAGCAGGTCAGCCCTTCAACCTGGCCAGCCCCAAGCAGTTGGGGGAGATCTTTTTTGACAAACTGGGCCTGCCGGTGATCAAGAAAACCGCCACTGGCGCACGCAGCACCGACGAAGAAGTGCTTGAGAAGTTGGCCGAGGACTACCCGTTGCCGGCGCGCATTTTGGAGCACCGCAGCTTGTCTAAGCTCAAGGGCACTTACACCGACAAGCTGGCGCAGCTGGCATTGCCCCGCACAGGGCGAGTGCACACCCATTACGCGCAGGCAGTGGCCGTTACAGGACGACTGTCCAGCAACGAGCCCAACCTGCAAAACATCCCGGTGCGCACGGCCGAGGGCCGCAAAGTGCGTGAGGCCTTTGTGGCCGCACCCGGTTGCGTGATTGCCAGTGCCGATTACAGCCAAATTGAGCTGCGCATCATGGCGCACCTGAGCGACGATGCGGCCCTGCTCAAAGCGTTTCACGAGGGGCTGGACGTGCACAAAGCCACGGCCGCTGAGGTTTTTGGGCTGACGCCCGACACCGTGAGCAGCGAGCAGCGCCGCTACGCCAAGACCATCAACTTTGGCCTGATTTACGGCATGAGTGCATTTGGTTTGGCCAAGGCATTGGGCATCGACAACACCGCCGCGAAAAACTACATCGCACGTTACTTTGAGCGCTTTGCAGGCGTTAAAAATTACATGGATGCGACCCGCGAACAGGCCAAAGCCCAAGGCTATGTTGAAACTGTTTTTGGCCGCCGCCTGATGCTGCCCGAGATCAACAGCCCCAACGGCCCGCGCCGCGCCGGTGCCGAGCGTGCCGCCATCAACGCACCCATGCAAGGCACCGCTGCCGACCTGATCAAGTTGAGCATGGTCGCCGTGCAAAAGGCGCTGGACGAACAAGGCAAAGCCACCCGGGTCATCATGCAGGTGCACGACGAACTGGTGTTCGAGGTGCCTGAATCAGAAGTCGAATGGGTGCGCACCGAGGTGCCGCGCTTGATGGCCGAGGTGGCGCAGCTCAAAGTGCCGCTGTTGGCCGAGGTGGGCTTTGGCCCCAACTGGGAACAAGCGCACTGATCAGGGCAAAGGCTGCCAAGGCGCCCGCTTGGTCATGATGGCCGCAAAGCGCTCAGACGCTTCAAATTCCGCCAGCCATTGGGCCAAACAGCGCCAGGCCTGCGCCGCAAACCAGGCGGGGTCGGTGTGCGCATATTGACGCACAAAAGGGGCCAATGCGGCATCGGCCAAGCCAAATTGTGGTCCTGCTAAAAAAGGGGTCGCTTGCAACCGTTGGTCCAGGTTGTGCAGCCACTCTGCGGCCAAATCTCGGTCAGCCAGACCATGGGCCAAGCCAGATCGGTTGGGGTATTTGTACCGGTCGAGCTGTTGTTTGAAGGGGCCGTCGTTGTGCGCAACCAAGGCCATGGCATCGGCCAAGCCGGCTTCGGATGCGGGCCACCAGCCCTCGGGGTCATGCTGCCCAAGGGCCCAGCGCATGATGTCCCAACTTTGCTCCAACACCGGGGTGCTGACCGAGTCTGGCAAACAGAGGACGGGGACCGTGCCTTTGGGTGACAACGCCAGCATGTGAGCTGGTTTTTGCTTCAGTACCACCTCGCGGAGTTCGTACGCAATGCCACTGCTTTGCAGGGCCAAACGCGCCCGCATGGCATAGGGGCAACGGCGAAACGAATACAAAACGGGCAGCATGTCGGACATAGGCCGAGTTTAATTCGCCCGCCTCATGCAAGCCTGTGCCACTTGTGCCAAGATAAAACCCCTTTTATTGCACGACTGAGGAGACCCCCGTGAACAACGATCTGTTTGACGACACGCAAGCCCTGTTGGGTGGGCGCATCAATGCCGCCGGTGCCACTCGCCGTGTGGCCCTGAAGGCCGCTCTCGGTGTAGGGTATGCCGCTGCTGCTGTGCCTTTGATGGCGCAGACCGCCATCAAAACCCCTTCCACCAATTTGGTGTCTGGTGAAGTGACCATCGATGTGAATGGTTTCAAAATGCCCGCTTACCGCAGCGCCCCCGCTGGCAAAACCGGTTTGCCTGTGGTGCTGGTGATCTCAGAGATTTTTGGTGTGCACGAGTACATTGCCGATGTGACTCGCCGCTTGGCCCAAGCGGGCTATCTCGCCATTGCCCCTGAGTTGTTTGTGCGCCAAGGCGATGCCAGTGGTTATGGCGAAATTGCCAAGCTGCAGGCCGAGGTCATCTCCAAAGTGCCCGATGCCCAGGTCATGGGCGACTTGGATGCTTGTGTGAAGTGGGCCGCAGCCAATGGCGGCAATGCCGACAAATTGGCCATCACGGGCTTTTGCTGGGGCGGGCGCATCACTTGGTTGTACGCGGCGCACCAGCCCAAGATCAAAGCCGGCGTGGCTTGGTACGGGCGCTTGGTGGGCAATGCCACAGAGCAGACGCCCACGCATCCGATCGCTTTGGTGGGCAACTTGAAAGCGCCCGTGTTGGGTTTGTATGGCGCAGCCGACACGGGCATCCCTCTTGACACAGTTGATAAGATGAAAGCTGAACTGGCCAAAGGTCCTGCAGCGGCCAAAGCCAGTGAGTTTGTGGTTTATCCTGAGGCGCCACACGCCTTCCATGCCGATTACCGTCCAAGTTTCCGAAAAGGGCCGGCAGAAGATGGCTGGCAGCGTTTGCTGGACTGGCTGAAACGCCAAGGTGTAGCCTGATTTTTATGACACTGCAACCGCCCTTCGGGGCGGTTTCTTATGGGGTGTGCGCACTCCGGGTAACAAGATGACTTTATTGGCAATTTTGATAGGCACTTTGGTGGCAGGCATTGGCAGTGTCTGGGTGGCGGCTTGGTTGAGTTTTGGCATCCTCAGTCGCTATACCCAGCACATGTTGAGCATGGCCGCCGGGGCCTTGATGGCCACCTCTTTTTTGCATTTGTTGCCCGAAGCTTTCGAAAGCGAAGCCGGTGCCCATGAGCTGTTTTTGACGCTGTTGGTGGGGCTGGTGTTTTTCTTTTTGCTCGACAAAGCCGAGCTGTGGCACCACGGCCATGAGCACCACCACGGACAAGACCATGGTCATGGACACGACCATGCACATGACCACGCACATTCACATGAGCATTCACATTCACATGAGCACGCACACGCTCACGAGCATGGCCACGCTCATCACCATACCCATCACCACAGCCCTACCGCATCAGCAGGTCAGGCGTCCACCGAAGTGCCCCGGGGCCAATGGGCTGTGTTGGCCGGTGACAGCGTGCATTGTTTTGGCGACGGCATCTTGATTGCATCGGCTTTCATGGCCGACATGCACTTGGGGGTGATTGCGGCCTTGGCGGTGTTGGCGCACGAGGTGCCGCACCACATGGGTGATTTG
>JBJOIR010000067.1:0-11219 GCA_046047055.1 Pseudomonadota bacterium
CCGCGTGGCCACCAAAAAGTCGGTCAAGCCCTCGGGGCCACTGAAACAACGGATGCCCGGCAGGTCTTTGGGGCTGCGGCTGAAGCCATTCACCGGAAATTCAAACACCTGCAGTGCCTGGGCCACCCGCTGCCCCAGCACCCCCAAGCCCATGACCCCCACGGGGAAGTCGGCTCGCATGCGCGGCTTGCGAAAAGACCAACGGCCGGCCTGGGTGTCGGCCTCGTAGGCGTCGAGCTCTCGAAAATGCCGAATCACGGCATGGCACACATATTCGGCCATTTGCACCGACATGCCGGCATCGTCCAAGCGCACCACCTGCAGCTGAGTGGGCAACTGCAATTGCAGCAAGGCGTCCACGCCCGCGCCAATGTTGAACAAGGTTTGAAGCCCTGCTTGTTCGTCAATGAACTGTTGCGGCGGGGCCCACACAATGGCGTGGTCCGCTTGGGGCGCGCCAGCGCGCCAAGCCGACACATCGGCGTGTGGCAACGCTTGCTGCAAGCCTTGAACCCAAGGCTCAGGCGCGAGGCCTGTCAAACAAATGGTTATTTTCATGGTGCAGGTCGCACCTTACACCGCCAGCTTGAGCAATTCAGCCCCATCGGCGACTTGGTCGCCCGGCGCGTAGAGCAGCTCAGCCACCGTGCCGTCTTTGGGCGCACTGATGGTGTGCTCCATCTTCATGGCCTCCATCACGGCCAACGCTTGGCCGGCCTTGACCTTGTCCCCGGCTTTGACCGCAAACGAGACCACTTTGCCCGGCATGGGCGCTGTCAGGCGACCGCCCTCCTGTGCGGCTTCGCCGGCATGGGACAAGGGGTCGAGCACGGTGATGCGGGTGGCCCCTTGAGGCGTGAACAGATGCGCCGTTTCACCTTGCCAATCAAGTTGCGAGAAGGCACGCGGCGCATCGCCCCACTGCACCCACAGGCCCGCACCCTCGGCAGAGAAACGCAACGGGCCTGACACCGAGGCATCCCCCTGAATGCTCTCGCCATGCTCGCCACCCTGGCCGTGATGACCCGCTTGCGCTGTGCCTTCCAGTGACAAGCTCAAGCCACCATCGTGGCCATAAGTCAAGCGGGCCGAGCGGGGCTGGTCTTGCCAGACAAACTCAAAGCGGCGCTGTGCCACACCGTGCGACTGCCAGCCATCGCGGCGGCTGAAGGGGTCGCGGCCTTGCAAGGCATGTTCGGCCTGCAAAGTGTGAGCCACCACCGCGGCAACCGCAGCCGGCAAACCCACCTTCTCTTGCTGAAACAAAACCGCTGCGTCACGCTGAATCAGCGCGGTGTCGAGCTGCGCATGGGCAAAAGCCGGCGAGCGCACCACATGGCGCAAAAACTGCACGTTGGTGTTCAGCCCCACGATGTGGGTTTGAGCCAAAGCCGTGTCGAGCCGCGCCAAGGCCTGTTCGCGGGTGTCGCCTTGCACAATCAGCTTGGCCACCATCGAGTCGTAAAACGGGCTGATGGTGTCGCCTTCGCGCACGCCGTCGTCAATGCGCACGTTGCCGCGCTCAAAGCTGCTGGCCTGCGGCTTGCGGTACACCTGCAAGGTGCCGGTGGCGGGCAAAAATTGCTTGTCGGGGTTCTCGGCGCAAATGCGTGCTTCGATGGCATGCCCTTGCATCTTCAGTTGGTCTTGGCGCAGAGGCAAAGGCTCACCACTGGCCACGCGCAACTGCCACTCCACCAAATCGAGCCCGGTGATGGCTTCGGTCACCGGGTGCTCCACTTGCAAACGGGTGTTCATCTCCATGAAGAAAAACTTCATCGACTCGGGCTGGTCGTAGGCCGTTTGTTCCACGATGAACTCGACCGTGCCCGCCCCCACATAGTTCACCGCCTTGGCCGCTGCCACCGCCGCCGCCCCCATTTGGGCGCGCAGGGTTTCGGTCATGCCAGGGGCTGGCGCTTCTTCGAGCACTTTTTGATGGCGTCGCTGCACCGAACAATCGCGCTCAAACAAATAAACGCAGTTGCCGTGCGTGTCGCCAAACACCTGGATCTCGATGTGGCGTGGGCGTTGCACATACTTTTCAATCAACACCGCATCACTGCCAAAACTGTTGCTCGCTTCGCGCTGGCAACTGGCCAATGCGGCGGCAAAGTCTTCTGACTTTTCAACCACGCGCATGCCTTTGCCGCCGCCTCCGGCGCTGGCCTTGATGAGTGCGGGGTAGCCAATGCGGTCGGCCTCGCGTTGCAGCAACGCAGGGTCTTGATCCACGCCGTGGTAGCCCGGCACCAAAGGCACGCCGGCCGAAGCCATCAAGCGCTTGGATTCGGCTTTCAGCCCCATGGCCAAGATGGCGGACGCAGGCGGCCCAATGAACACCAAGCCTGCGGCAGTGCAGGCCTTGGCAAAGTCTTCGTTCTCGCTCAAAAAACCATAGCCGGGATGCACCGCTTGCGCCCCGGTGTCTTGGGCGGCTTGCAAAATGCGCTCCCAGCGCAAATAGCTGTCTTTGGGGGCCGAGCCACCCACGTGCACGGCCTCGTCACAGGCTTGCACGTGTTTGGCACCCGCATCGGCGTCAGAGTAGACCGCCACGGTTTTGATGCCCATGCGGCGGGCCGTAGCGGCCACACGGCAAGCGATTTCGCCACGGTTGGCAATCAGAATTTTGGTGAACATGTTTTTTCCTCAGACCAACCAATCAGGTTTGCGTTTTTGCAAAAAGGACTGCACGCCCTCTTTGCCTTCGCTGCTGGCGCGAATATCGGCGATGCCCTCGACCGTTTGGCGAATCAAGGCGGCATTGATCTCGCGCTCGGCCACGTCGTGCAACAACTTTTTGCAAGCCTTGACGGCATTGGGACTGGCGCTGACCAACGCCCGCACCCACTCGGCCACTTGGCCATCCAAAGCATCGGGGCTGACCACCTCGTGCACCAAGCCCATGCGGTGCGCCTCGTGCGCATCGAAACGCTCGGCCGTCAAAAAGTAACGGTGGGCCGAGCGCGCGCCCATGGCCCGAATCACATAAGGACTGATGGTGGCCGGAATCAAGCCCAACTTGACTTCGCTCAGGCAAAAATGCGCCGTGTCCACGCTGACCACCATGTCGCAGGCCGCGATCAGGCCCACGCCACCGGCGACCACGTCGCCCTGCACCCGCGCAATGGTGGGCTTGGGACAGCTGTAAATGGCGCTCAACATGGCCGCCAACTCACCCGCATCGGCCAGGTTTTCTGCGTGGGTGTAGTTGGCCATTCGGCGCATCCAGTTCAGGTCGGCACCGGCACAAAAGGCGGGGCCATCGGCGGCCAGCACCACGCAGCGCACTTGGTTGTTGTCAGCCACCGCCAAAAAAGCATTTTTCAGTTCGGCAATCACCTCGTCATTGAAGGCGTTGCGCACATCGGGGCGCGACAGCGTGATGGTTTGCACACCCGCTTGGACAGAAATCGTCAGAGCATTCATGCGGGCACCTCACATGCGGAACAAGCCAAACCGGGTCTCGGCGACGGGCGCATTCAGCGAGGCCGACAGCCCCAACGCCAATACGCGGCGGGTGTCTGCGGGGTCAATCACCCCGTCGTCCCACAGGCGTGCGGTGGCGTAATACGGGTGGCCTTGGTCTTCGTATTGCTGCTTGATCGGGGCTTTGAAAGCCTCTTCTTCTTGCGCGCTCCACTGGCCGCCTTTGCCCTCAATGCCATCGCGCTTGACGGTCGCCAGCACACTCGCGGCTTGCTCACCACCCATGACGCTGATGCGGGCGTTGGGCCACATCCACAAGAAACGGGGGCTGAAAGCGCGACCGCACATGCCGTAATTGCCAGCGCCAAAACTGCCGCCAATGATGATGGTGAACTTGGGCACCGCCGCCGTGGCGACGGCCGTGACCATCTTGGCGCCGTTGCGCGCGATGCCTTCGTTTTCGTATTTCCGCCCGACCATAAAGCCGGTGATGTTTTGCAAAAACACCAAAGGAATTTTGCGTTGGCAGCACAACTCAATGAAGTGCGCCCCTTTGAGTGCCGACTCGCTGAACAAAATGCCGTTGTTGGCAATGATGCCCACCGGCATGCCTTCGATGCGGGCAAAACCGCACACCAGCGTGGTACCGAAGCGCGCTTTGAATTCGTCAAACTCTGAGCCATCCACAATGCGGGCAATGATTTCGCGCACATCGAAGGGCTTGCGGGTGTCGGTGGGAATCAAGCCATACAGTTCTTGCGCGTCGTATTGCGGGGGCACAGGAGGGTGCGTGGCGATATTGAGCGCTTTTTGTGCGTTCAGGTTTTTCACAGCGCTGCGGGCCAAGGCCAGTGCGTGCACATCGTTTTGCGCCAAGTGGTCGGCCACCCCTGACAGTCGGGTGTGCACATCGCCGCCGCCCAAGTCTTCGGCACTCACGACTTCGCCAGTGGCTGCCTTCACCAAAGGCGGCCCGCCCAAAAAGATGGTGCCTTGGTTTTTGACGATGATGGTTTCATCGCTCATGGCCGGCACATAGGCGCCACCCGCGGTGCAACTGCCCATCACCACGGCAATTTGCGCAATGCCCAAGGCGCTCATGTTGGCTTGGTTGTAAAAAATGCGGCCGAAGTGGTCGCGGTCTGGAAAGACCTCGTCTTGGTTGGGCAAGTTGGCCCCACCGGAGTCCACCAAGTAAATGCAGGGCAAGTGGTTTTGCTGCGCGATCTCTTGAGCCCGGAGGTGCTTTTTCACCGTCATGGGGTAATAGGTGCCCCCCTTCACCGTGGCGTCGTTGCAGACGATCATGCAGTCCACACCACTCACACGGCCCACGCCCACGATCACCCCTGCGCTGGGGGCATCGTTGTTGTACATGTTGAGTGCCGCCAACGGGGCAACTTCTAAAAATGGGGTGCCCGGATCGAGCAACATTTGCACCCGATCGCGTGGCAGCAACTTGCCGCGGGCGGTGTGCTTGGCGCGGGGCGCTTCGCCGCCGCCCAAAGCAATGCGTTCAAGGTGCGCGCGCAGGTCCTCGACCAAGCCACACATGGCGGCGGCATTGGCCGCGAACTCGGCAGAGCGCGGGTTGAGTTGGGTTGTCAAAACAGTCATGGTGGGGTTCCGTGTATTGGCATACAACCGCCAGCATAAGCCGCCGTCGCCCGAAGCAGTCCGCCACGAGGGTTGCAAATCCTGCCAAAATATGCCCCTGCATGCCAACAACCCCAACCCCCTCACGCGCCGAAACACCCATTGCCTTTATTCAGGCCATGGTGAAGGCTTATGAGCGACGCGGCCTGAGCCCCGAAGGCGCCTTGCAAAAGGCACAAATTGCGCCAACTTTACTGAAGAAACCCGGCGCACGCGTCACCGCTTTGCAAATGGAATGGATGAGCGAGGCCGCCATGCGCGAGTTGGATGACGAGGCGCTGGGGTGGTTTCGCCGCCGCTTGCCTTGGGGCAGTTACGGCATGTTGGTGCGCGCATCGCTCACCGCGCCTACCTTGGGGGTGGCGCTGGCGCGGTGGTGCCGCCACCACAATTTGTTGACCGACGACATTCGACTCGACTTGACCACCGCCGACGGGCTGGCCCATGTGGCGCTGCATGAGCTAACCGACTTGAACGAACTGCGCGAGTTTTGCAGCGTGTCGGTGCTGCGCAATGCCTTGGGGGTGGCTTGCTGGCTGACCGACTCGCGCATTCCTTTGGCCGGCACCCAGCTGCACTTTGCCCCGCCGGCCCACGCGGACAGCTACCCGGTGTTGTTTGATGGGCCGATTGAATTTCAAGCCCCGATCAGCCGTCTGAGTTTTGACGCAGGCTATCTGCAGTTGCCGCTGCGCCGAGACGAGGCCGCCTTGCAACGCATGCTGCAGCGTGCCCTGTTGCTCACGGTACGCCCCTACCGGCGCGACCGGTTGCTGGTGGAAAAGGTGCGCCAAGCCCTGGCCGAACACCCCGAGCACTGCCGCAACGCCGATGATTTGGCCGCGTGGCTGAACCTGTCCTCGCGCACCTTGCACCGCCAACTGAGCGAGGAAGGCGCCAGCCTGCAACAACTCAAAGACAGCGTGCGTCAGCAACGCGCGCGCAGCCTGCTGTTGCGCACCCCCAAGCCCTTAAAGCAGATCGCTGCCGAGGTGGGGTTTCAAAGTGAAAAGAGTTTTATACGGGCATTCAAAAGCTGGACGGGCCAATCCCCCGAGGCCTTTCGCGCCCAACCTCAAACTTAGGGCTTGACGTTTCAGCCCAAACGCAACTGGGTCATGTGGGTGAACACCTGCGCTGCGCCAGCTTGCAGCAAGGTCGCATGAGGCGCAGGTGGGGCCGCAAATGCCCAGACCGTTGCACCTGCCGCGATGCCAGCCGCAATGCCCACCGTGGTGTCTTCGACCACCAAACAGCGCGCCGGATCGGTCTGAAGATGCGCCGCTGCAGCCAAGTAAACATCGGGATGGGGTTTGGTGCGGGGCATTTCGTGGCCGCTGAAAATGCGCCCCTCAAAGAAAGCATAAAGCCCGACTTTTTTCAGCATCATCTCGACCTTGAAACGGTCGGCGCCAGAGGCCACGGCAATGCGGCCTTGGCACAGCGCGTGCACATGCGCGACCGCCTCGTGCACGCCTTCAATGGCGGTGATACGCGCATCCAACTGTTGGTTGCGACGCTCAAAAAACTGCTGCAACCACGCCTCGGTGAGTGGCTGCCCCGTGTGTGCCTCGATGGTCTCGCGCTGGCTTTTAACGGTGTGCCCCACAAACCGCTGCATGCATTCTGCAAGGGTCATGCGCCAGCCTTGCTCTTCGAACATGTCGCGCAACACACCGCAGGTGATGGACTCGCTGTCGACCAACACGCCGTCGCAGTCAAACAAGATGGCTTCAAATTTCATGCCCGCATCATAAGGGCAGAGCCGTCGTCAAAGGACGTCGCCGTCCAGGTAAAACCAGTGTCCTTCTTCGCGCACAAAGCGGCTGCGTTCGTGTTGTCGAACCGCCTTGCCGCCGACGCGGAATCGGGCCACAAATTCCACTTCAGCCGTGTGCTCTCCGGTCGAACGGTGTTGCTTGATTTCAAGCCCCAACCATTTGGCCCCTGTCTCCAAGGTGAGTGATGCCGGCCGCTGACTGGCGTGCCAAGTGGCCAGCAAATAGTCCACGTGGCCCAGCACAAATGCGCTGTAACGTGAACGCATCAGACTTTCGGCATCGGGCGCATTGCGCTGGGCATGGAACGGGCCACAACACGCAGCCCAAGCCAACGGCAGCGCGCGGGCACCGGTGCGGCCACATGGACAGGCCGAGGTCATGCCGGTTTTTTGCGCGAGGCGCTTTCGGCTTTGTGTTGCTCCAAAGTCACCATGGGGGCCTGGGCTTGCTTCCAAGCGGCGAAGCCCCCATCGATGTGCGCGACATTGGTCATGCCCATGTTTTGCAACGTTTGCGTGGCCAAAGCGCTGCGCCATCCGGCACCACAAAACAAAATGAACTCTTTGCTTTCATCTGCAAAGACGGGCTTGAAATAAGGCGATGCCGGATCGACCCAAAACTCAAGCATGCCGCGCGGCGCCAACAAAGCGCCGGGCACTGTGTCCTCGCGCTCGAGTTCACGCACATCACGAATGTCCACGACCTGCACATGTGGGTCCGACAAACGGACGCTGACCTCTGCCACGCTGTAGGTGGTGACCTCTGCCATGGCCTCGTCGACAAGCGCCTGAAAACCTTTGGTGATGGGCATGGCTGACCTCGTCTCAGAGTGAACGTTGAATGATGATTTTTTGCACGTCGCTGGTGCCTTCGTAAATTTGGCACACGCGCACATCGCGGTAAATACGCTCCACCGGGAAATCGTTCACATAGCCATAACCACCGAGCGTTTGAATGGCCGCAGAGCACACTTTTTCGGCCACCTCACTGGCAAACAATTTGGCCATGGCGGCTTCTTTCAAGCAAGGCAGACCCGCATCGCGCAAACTGGCGGCATGCCAGGTGAGTTGACGTGCCGCCTCGAGTTGTGTGGCGCAGTCTGCCAAGCGGAAACCCACCGCCTGGTGGTTGAAGATGAGGGTGCCAAAGCTTTCGCGTTGTTTGGCGTAGTCGATGGCCACTTCCAAAGCACTGCGCGCCATGCCAATGCTTTGCGCGGCAATACCGATGCGTCCACCTTCAAGCGCGGACAGGGCAATTTTGTAACCCTCGCCTTCTTGGCCAATGAGGTATTCGGCAGGAATCCGGCAGTGGTCAAAATTGATTTGAGCGGTGTCGCTGCTGTGCTGCCCCAGCTTGTCTTCGAGTCGGGCCACCACATAACCGGGGGTGTTGGTTGGCACCAAAAAAGCGCTCAGTCCTTTCTTGCCCGCGGCTTTGTCGGTGACAGCGATCACGATGGCCACATCGCCGTGCTTGCCACTGGTGATGAACTGCTTGACGCCCTGGATCACATAAGCGTCGCCATCTTTGACCGCTGTGGTGCGCAAAGCCGATGCGTCAGAGCCCACATGCGGCTCGGTCAGGCAAAACGCGCCCAGCAATTGTCCTTGCGCCAACGGGGTGAGCCATTGGTCTTTTTGTGCCGCGTTGCCGTACATCATCAAGATGGCGTTGACCGGGCAATTGGTAACGCTGATGGTGGTGCTCACGCCGCCATCGCCCGCCGCAATTTCCTCTAACACCAGCGCCAGCGTGAGGTAATCCAAGCCGGCGCCGCCTTGCTCTTCGGGCACGCAAATGCCATAGGCGCCCAACTCAGCCAAGCCTTTGTGCACGTCTTTGGGAAAGTGGTGTTGCTTGTCCCACTGCGCGGCGTGAGGCCAAAGTTCGCGCTGCGCAAAGTCACGCACCGCGTCGCGGATCATTACTTGGTCGGATGTGAGCAGCATGGCTTTCTTTCAGTCAAACCAATTCGAGGGCCACTGCCGTGGCTTCGCCACCGCCAATGCATAGCGTAGCCAAGCCTTTTTTCAGGCCGCGGGCTTTCAAGGCGTGGATCAAGGTGACCATGATGCGTGCGCCCGATGCGCCAATGGGGTGCCCCAATGCACATGCGCCGCCGTGCACGTTGACTTTGTCGTGCGGCACATTCAACTCTTTCATGAGGGCCATGGGCACCACGGCAAAGGCTTCGTTGATCTCCCACAAATCCACATCGCTCACGGCCCAACCGGCTTTGGCCAATGCTTTTTGCGTGGCCCCGACTGGGGCGGTGGCAAACCATTCAGGCTCTTGTGCATGGGTGGCGTGGCTCACGATGCGGGCCAAGGGCTGGCAACCCCATTGTGTCGCCGTGCTTTGGCGCATGAGCACCATGGCTGCAGCGCCATCATTGATGGACGAGCTGCTGGCGGCGGTGATGGTGCCGTCTTTTTTGAAGGCCGGCTTGAGGCTGGTGATTTTGTCCAACTTGATTTTCCCGGGGCCTTCGTCCACGGCAACCACACGCTCACCGCTGCGGTCCTTCACGGCGACCGGTGTGATCTCGGCGGCAAATGCGCCCGATTCGGTGGCCGCCTTGGCACGCTGCACGCTGGTGGTGGCAAAGTGGTCTTGCTCGGCGCGGGTGAAGTTGTATTTGGCCGCGCAGTCTTCGCCAAACGTGCCCATGCTTCGGCCCGGCTCATACGCGTCTTCCAGACCGTCGAGCATCATGTGGTCAAAAATTCGATCGTGGCCCATGCGGTAACCACCGCGGCCTTTGAGCATGAGGTAGGGGGCATTGGTCATGCTTTCCATGCCGCCGGCCACCACCACATCGTGTGAACCCGCCACCAACATGTCGTGCGCGAACATGGCCGCCCGCATGCCGGAGCCACACATTTTGGACAAAGTGACCGCACCCGCACTTTTGGGCAAGCCCCCTTTAAATGCGGCCTGCCGCGCAGGAGCCTGGCCTTGCCCCGCCATCAGGCAGTTGCCAAACAAGACCTCGGTCACCATCTCCGGTTTGAATTGAGAGTTCACACCCGCCCGCTCCACAGCCGCACGAATCGCAGCGCCACCGAGATCGTGTGCCGCCAAACTGGCGAAGTCGCTTTGGAATGCGCCCATTGGGGTGCGGGCTGCGCTGACGATGACGATGGGATCTGACATGGTTTTTCTCCAGTGAACTCTATGAATCAGGAACGTTGTTGCAGCGCAAGAGGTGTGCCGCTGGTCTTGCCAACGGCAGTGGCCTCACAGACCGCCGCGGGGGTAGCGCTTGAAGGCGCTGCGGAACACATTGACGACTTCGTCGGCATGGCTCATGGTGACGCCCAGGTCTTTGACCAAACCGTTGTCCAAGCCATAAATCCAACCATGGACCGTGACTTTTTGACCTCGGCTCCATGCGTCTTGCATGACATTCGACAACGCCACGTTGCCCACCTGCTCAATCACATTCATCTCGCACATGACCGATTCGAGCTCGTCTTGGGGCAAATGGTTGAGGCGCTGCCGGTGGCGCAAGCGCACATCTTGCACATGGCGCAGCCAGTTGTCGGCCAAGCCGACACGGGTGCCTCGGGTTGCTGCCAGCACACCGCCACAGCCGTAATGCCCGACCACCATGATGTGTTCCACCTTGAGGGCGTCCACGGCGTATTGAATGACCGACAGGGCATTGAGGTCAGAGTGCACCACCACATTGGCCACGTTGCGGTGCACAAAGACCTCGCCAGGGTCGAGGCCCGTGATCTGGTTGGCGGGCACACGGCTGTCTGAACAGCCTATCCACAAATACTTGGGGTTCTGTTGGCTGGCCAGCCTCGAAAAATAAGCTGGATTTTCCGTGACCATGCGCTCGGCCCAGGCCCGGTTGTTGTCAAAAAGATGCTGGAGTGATTGGGTCATAAGCAGATTGTCGCAGTGACGCCCTGTCGATGGTTTTTACGGGCTCAGCAGGTTTCGGCAAACAGTTCGCGGCCAATCAGCATGCGGCGAATTTCGCTGGTGCCGGCACCAATTTCATACAGCTTGGCGTCTCGCCAGAGGCGGCCCAAGGGGTATTCGTTGATGTAGCCATTGCCACCAAAAATCTGCACGCCCTCACCGGCCATCCAAGTGGCTTTTTCGGCAGTCCATAAAATCACGCTGGCGCAATCTTTGCGCACTTGGCGCACATGTTCGGCGCCCAACAAATCCAAGTTTTTGGCGACGGTGTAGGCAAACGATCGTCCCGCTTGCAGCACGGTGTACATGTCGGCCACCTTGCCTTGAATCAACTGGAACTCGCCAATGCTTTGACCAAATTGTTTGCGGTCGTGGATGTAGGGAATCACGTTGTCCATCACCGCCTGCATG
>JBJOIR010000068.1:0-11179 GCA_046047055.1 Pseudomonadota bacterium
GTGTACATCGTTGACGACGACGAGGCGGTGCGCGACTCTTTGCAGTGGTTGCTAGAAGGCAAAGACTACCGGGTGCGTTGCTTTGACAGCGCCGAATCGTTCATCAGCCGCTACGACCCCCGAGAAGTGGCTTGTCTGATTGCCGATATCCGCATGGGCGGTATGACCGGCCTCGAATTGCAAGACCGTCTGATTGAGCGCCGCTCGCCTCTGCCCATTGTTTTCATCACCGGTCACGGTGACGTGCCCATGGCGGTGAACACCATGAAAAAAGGCGCAATGGACTTTATTCAGAAGCCCTTCAAAGAAGAAGAGCTGTTGAGTTTGGTCGAGCGCATGTTGGACGAAGCCCGCGATGCGTTTGCCGGCTTCCAGCAAGCCGCCAGCCGCGACGCTTTGCTCTCCAAGCTGACGGGCCGTGAAGCCCAAGTGTTGGAACGCATTGTGGCCGGCCGCTTGAACAAGCAAATTGCGGACGATCTGGGCATCAGCATCAAGACAGTGGAAGCGCACCGCGCCAACATCATGGAAAAGCTCAACGCCAACACCGTGGCCGACTTGCTCAAAATTGCCTTAGGGCAAAACGCACCCAAGGCCTGAACATCGACCTGGATTCATAAACGCCCGCCTCTGACGGGCGTTTTGCATTTATCACCGACCCTTTCCCACATTTACACATGACCGCCCAACTCATCGACGGCAACGCCCTGTCCAAGCAATTGCGCTCCGAAGTCGCCCAACGCGTGCAAGCGCTCAAAGCCAAAGGCCTCACGCCCGGCTTGGCCGTGGTGTTGGTGGGCGACAACCCCGCCAGTCAGGTGTATGTGCGCAACAAGGTCAAAGCGTGTGAAGACAGCGGCCTGCACTCGGTGCTCGAAAAATACGAGACCAACATGTCCGAGGCCGACCTGTTGGCACGGGTTGAGGCGCTGAACCAAGACCCCAGCATCCACGGCATCTTGGTGCAGTTGCCCTTGCCCGCACACATCGACGCGCAAAAAGTCATTGAAGCCATCAGCCCAGCCAAAGATGTCGACGGCTTCCACATGGCCAGCGCCGGTGCCTTGATGACCGGCATGCCCGGCTTTTGGCCATGCACGCCTTATGGCTGCATGAAGATGCTCGAATCGATTAACTACCCACTCAAGGGCAAACATGCGGTGGTGATCGGCCGCAGCAACATTGTGGGCAAACCCATGGCATTGATGCTGCTGCAACAAAACGCCACCGTCACCATTTGTCACAGCGCCACCCCCGACCTGAAAGCCATGACGCTGCAAGCCGACGTGATTGTGGCGGCGGTGGGCAAGCGCAACGTGCTGACGGCCGACATGGTGAAACCCGGCGCTGTGGTGCTGGATGTGGGCATGAACCGCAACGACGAAGGCAAGCTCTGCGGTGATGTTGACTTTGAAGGGGTGAAACAAGTCGCTTCGTACATCACGCCGGTGCCCGGTGGTGTGGGGCCCATGACCATCACCATGTTGCTGGTGAACACCCTTGAAGCGGCCGAACGCGCCTCTATCTGAAACAGAGACCCCCCACGGGCTTAATTGGAAACGCTATGACCAACCCTTTGCTCCAACCCACTGGCCTGCCTCTTTTTGACCGCATTGCCCCGGACCATGTGGCTCCCGCCATGGACGCCTTGTTGGCCGATGCCGAAAAAGCCCTGGAAGCAGTAACGGCTGCCGATTTTCCTGCGGACTGGAAAGCCATTGCGCTGACACTGGACGTGGCCACCGAACGCTTGGGCATGGCTTGGGGCGCGGTGAGTCACCTGAACAGCGTGGCCGACACCCCCGAATTGCGCGCCGCCTACAACGCGGCCCTGCCCCGCGTGACCGAATTTTGGACCCGCTTGGGCAGCGATGAGCGTTTGTATGCCAAGTACAAAGCCATCGATGCCGCGCAATTGAACGCCGAACAAAAACAGGCCCGCACCAACGCCTTGCGCGCCTTTGTGCTGGGTGGTGCAGAGTTGCAAGGCGAGGCCAAAGCACGCTACGCCGCCATTCAAGAACGCTTGGCCGAGGTGTCGCAAAAATTCAGTGAAAACACGCTGGATGCCACCGACAGCTTTGCACTGTATGTCAGCGAGGACCAGCTCAAAGGCGTGCCCGAAGACGTGGTTCAGGCCACACGCCAAGCGGCCGAAAAAGAGGGCAAAGCCGGTTGCCGACTGACCCTCAAAATGCCCGTTTACCTGCCCGTTATGCAGTTTGCACAGAGCAGCGCTTTGCGCGAACAACTCTACAAAGCCCATGTCACGCGTGCCTCTGACCAGTCACCCGACGACACCCGACATTTGGACAACTCCGCCTTGATTCAAGAGATTTTGGCGCTGCGCCAAGAAGAAGCTCGTTTGCTGGGTTTTGACAACTACGCGCAAGTCTCGGTGGTGCCCAAAATGGCCGAATCACCGGAAAAAGTCATTGCGTTTTTGCGCGATCTGGCCACCAAAGCCCGTCCATTTGCTGAAAAAGACTTGGCCGATTTGCGCGCATTTGCCAGCCAAGAACTGGGCCTCAACGGTGCGCTCAACGCGTGGGATGTGCCCTATGTTTCTGAAAAACTGAAAGAAGCCCGTTACAGCTTCAGCGAACAAGAAGTCAAACAGTACTTCACCGCCCCCAAAGTATTGGCCGGCCTGTTCAAAATCATTGAGACCTTGTTTGAAGTTGAGATTCGCCCCGACCAAGCCCCGGTGTGGCACCCCGCCGTGGCGTTTTACCGCATCGAGCGTCAAGGTCAGTTGGTGGGTCAGTTCTACCTCGACCCCCCTGCCCGCTCAGGCAAGCGCGGCGGCGCTTGGATGGACGATGTGCGCGGTCGTTGGCAACGCCCTGACACAGGCCAATTGCAAACCCCGGTGGCGCACTTGGTGTGCAATTTTGCCGAGGGCGTGAACGGCCAACCGGCTTTGCTGACGCACGACGATGTGATCACCCTGTTCCACGAATTTGGCCACGGCTTGCACCACATGCTGACGCAGGTGAACGAGCGCGATGTCTCGGGCATCAGCGGCGTGGAGTGGGACGCGGTGGAGCTGCCCAGCCAATTCATGGAAAACTTTTGCTGGGAATGGTCGGTGCTGCGCCACATGACAGCCCATGTCGAAACCCAAGAACCCTTGCCGCGCGCCTTGTTCGACAAAATGCTGGCCGCCAAAAACTTCCAGAGTGGCTTGCAAACCTTGCGTCAAATCGAGTTTGCCTTGTTCGACATGTTGGTGCATTCACAGCACGATCCTTCACAAGACTTCATGCCACTTTTGAGCCAAGTGCGCGAAGAAGTTTCGGTCTTGCGTCCTCCTGCATTCAACCGCATGGTGCACACCTTCAGCCACATCTTTGCTGGCGGCTATGCGGCAGGCTATTACAGCTACAAATGGGCCGAAGTGTTGAGTGCCGATGCCTATGCCGCGTTTGAAGAAACCGCAGCAGCCGATGGCACCCCCAGCGTAGAAACGGGTCGCCGCTACCGTCAGGCTATTTTGGAAGCCGGTGGCAGCCGCCCAGCGCTTGAGTCGTTCAAAGCCTTCCGCGGCCGTGAGCCTGCGCTGGATGCGTTGTTGCGGCACCAAGGCATGAACGCCTGATCCATCGCCCGAACACAAACGGGCCCATCAGCTTGTGTGCTTCAGTGGGCTTTGTAGCCCATGCGGAAGCCGCCCCAGTGCGTGCCTTGCAGGTAAATGGGCACCGACAAATCGTGCATGATTTCGCCGGTGTCGCGCTTGTAAGTCTGTAACAGCACTTTCTTGGTGTGTGCGCCACAACGGCTTCCAGTGCGGTCACTGAAGATGCGTTTGCTGCGGCTATTGACCAAGTCTCGCTCATAAATGCCCGTCGGGGCTTTGGCAAACTTGTCGTTGTGCGTGGGCACATAGCCACGCTTGTTGGTGCAAATGGCAAAAACCAGCGTGGGGTCTTGGTTCAACACCTGCTCTTGAATAGCAGGCAACACGCGATCGGTGAAGGCATCAAACCGAGAGCTGTACTTCGTGGGGTTGGTGCCCTGAATCGGGAAATGATCTAGGCTGAGCAAGTCTTGAGCCGAGATTTCGCCTTTTTGAATGGCATGTTCAAATGCGGTCTGAACCGCGTCGGCGGCTTGACGCGCCACTTGAAACATCCGGCTGTGCAGGGTTTGCAAGTTGAGCTCAACCAATTTGTCGTAGAAGCCCTCACCCAGCTCCGTCAACTCCAAGGTTTGTCGCTCTTGCGATTCGATGCGCAAACCAAAACTGGCCAACTCGTCTTGAATTTCGACCAGATAGTGTGAGATCTTGGCCACGTCTTGAGCCGATTGCTCAGAGGCTTGAACAATGCCGCCCATCTGATCTGACAACGCGCTGGACGAATCCAAAATGCCATTCAGGCGTGAGCCCACCTGTTCAATCTTGCCCACGTTCGACTGCACATCACTCAACAGCTCATTCATGCTGCTGACGGCTTGCCCCGTCTCGTTCATGATGCCGCTCACGCTCTCGTCAATTTCTCGGGTGGCGGCAAAGGTCTTGTCGGCCAATTTGCGCACTTCGTCCGATACCACCGCAAAACCTTTGCCATGCTCACCCGCGCGGGCCGCTTCGATGGCGGCGTTCAAAGACAGCAAGTTGATCTTGTCGGCAATGTCGCGAATCAACTGAACAATGTGCTCAATCTTTTCAGAGCTGACCTGCAAACGCGTGATGGAGGACGACACCACTTGGGTTCGGGTGCCCATGTCGCGCATGCCCTCGATGGTGGTTTGCAACTCCACTTGGCCCAACTGCGAGTTTTCTTTGGACAACTGTGCCAACTGGGCCACCGACGAAGCGTCTGCACTCACTTGGGTTGAGTTGCGCGTGAGGGACTGCGAAGAGGCCGCAATTTGCGCCCCTTTGGTGGCCAACGCTTTCATTTCTTTGTTGATGGTGTTGGCCTGCCAAGACAAATCCGCCAAGGTGATCGAGCTTTTTTCAACCACTTGGCTCATGTCGTGCACAGTGGACAGCAGCTGAGAATGCCCGGTCAACATTTTTTGCAAAGCGGGGCCCAACAAAGCGTGGTTGCTGGTCTCAGATGGTCGAGCTCGCGCCTCATTCAAATCTGCAATGTCATGGCTTTCTTCGTAGACGAAGTGAATGAAACGGTGCAACTCGGCCATCACTGCTTGCACGTGGGCCAAACCTGCATGCACAGAATCGACCAAATTGGCCAAGTCACCTTGCGCTTGAATCGAAATGGTTTGCGAGGTATCGCCTCGGCCCAAGGACTGCATGACCGCCGTCACTTGCGCCACTACTTGGCTTTGCGCACGGCCAAATTCGTTGAGCAATTGCCCCACGGTGGCCAACTCGTCCAACGCAGCTGTGGATGAGGTGACAGGCACAGAAGCAGACCACCGCCCGCTTTGCTGGGCTTGCGACAGCTCGACCGCCAGGGCTTGAACGCCCCGTTGCACAGGGCGCAAAGCCCAATGACACAACCAGGCCCCCACCAGCACCGCCAACAGCGTGGCCCCGCCCAACACCAGCAACTGCTGATCAACCACTGCGGGCAAAGGTTGTCCTGCTTTCTCTGCGGCTGACTGGAGGGCTTGCAGCCAATAGGCGCCTAAACCGCCAACCAAAAGCAACAGCAAAGTCACCGCGCCTATCAGCAAGGCCATGCGTTTTTGAATGGAATAGAGCACTTGAAAGATCACCGGCCAACTTCAATAGTTGCCGAATTGTTAAATTTGACGGGAATTGAGAATGTTAATAGAGAAACCAGGGGCCAATGGACTCGGAATTAGAAGCAATTTCCTGACACATTTGTAAGAAAGCACAGGCTTTTGAGTCGTACGTAGCGGGTGCTTCCATTGCAGTTTCATTAGTTTCAGCAGGCAATGCGGTCAATTAAGACAAAAATGCCAGAATGGTTATTTATATTAGCAAGCAAAGGGCCTTGGCGTGTCAAAAATCAAACCCTCAATGCTTTGGACAGCCCTGTTGGCCCCTCTGATCGTGTTGGCCCCATTCACCACAATGGCTCAATACCGAATTGAGGATTACCGAGCCAACCAATACAGCGTTCCTGCCCACAAACGGGATTTGTGGTCGGTCACCAATGGCGTTGTGGAGGCCCGCGTCGACAACCTCATCGCATTTCACAGCCGCGCCGATCAAATTTTCTCCACCCGGCCCGTCGCGCCCAGCGAAAAAAGTGCCCCCCTCGTTTCATCATCAACTGCAATACCCCCTGTTTCATTTTCGCCATCGCGTCAAATGACACTGGACCAATGGATGGACTCTCAGCCGGTCACGGGCTTGCTGGTATTGAAGGGGAACAACATTCTTTATGAGCGCTACCAATACGACCGAACGGCCAATGACAGGATGTTGGGCAACTCCATGTCAAAAAGTGTTGTGGGCTTGTTGGTGGGCATTGCACTGCATGAAAAATCCATCGAATCATTGGACGATGTGGCTGAGAAATACGAACCCAGACTGAAAGGGCATCCGTATGGACAGACCACCCTTCGCTCGTTGCTCACCATGACCAGTGGCATGAGTTATTCAGAATCACGCGATGTGTCAGAACTTTGGCGTCGCACTGCGGGCCAATCCATGGTCAGTCGAGGCATTGGCTCCGTCAAATACGTCACGAACAGAGCTTCACCCCAAGGTCAGAAGTTCAATTACAACTCCGTTGAAACCCAAGTGCTGACCCTGGTACTGATCGGTGCCACAGGCAAATCGCTGTCGGACTATACGTCTGAAAAATTATGGAAACCCATGGGGGCTGAGAGCCCCGCTTTTTGGATGACAGATGTCGTCGGCACAGAAGCTGGATTCATGGGCTTCAATGCCACCCTGCGTGACTGGGGACGACTGGGTTTGTTGTGGGCCCATCTTGGCCTGCACCAAGACAAGCAAGTTGTTCCTGCCAGCTACATGTCGGAGTCCAGAGCATGGCGCCCCTCGGGTTATGGTTACCACATCTGGTTACCAAGCAAGGACAGCGGTCAAGTGGCCTTTTTTGGGGTACGCGGACAATCGCTGTACGTTGACCCGGCAAGCAAACTGGTCATGGTCTTGACGGCCGCCAGAGAGGAGGAATATTCGGCGAATACGCCTTTCGACAAAGAAAGAACAGCCGTTTGGAATCACCTGCTTTCTTCGCTCAAGACCCCCTGACGGTCCAGAAAAATGCAGATGAAATGAAAAAACCCGGTAAATCAATGATTTACCGGGTTTTTAATCCTACCGAATTTGGTAGGCGCGACTAGATTCGAACTAGCGACCCCCACCATGTCAAGGTGGTGCTCTAACCAACTGAGCTACGCGCCTGTTGAGCCTCAAATTATAACAGCAAAAAACCCGCACTTACCCTCGAAGCAGGCACACGCCTCTTTAGCGTCGTCGGGCTGCTTTGACCCCTTTAACGCCCCGAACACTGCCAAGCACCTTGTTCAGACTGACGGCATCGCTGATTTCCACCGTGAAAGTCATCCAGGCCATGCCTTTGACCGATTGGGTTTGCACACCGATCACATTCATCTTTTCTTTGGCAAAAACCTCAGAAATGTCACGCAACAAGCCTTGGCGGTCAAAGGCTTCCACGGCCACATCCACCGGGTACATCGCGGCTTCAGCGCCTTTGGCGTCTCCCCAGCGCACGTCAATCACTCTTTCGCCATGGCGCGTCGCCAACTCTCGGAAGTTAGAGCAGTCTTGGCGGTGAATGCTGACGCCTTTGCCGCGGGTGACAAAGCCACTGATCGCATCTGGCGGTGCGGGTTTGCAGCAGCGTGAGAGTTGGGTCAGCAGCGAGTCCACCCCGACCACCAAAACGCCTGAAGACGATTTGCGGGCCGAGGCCCCTTTGAAGCGTTTTTGAAAATACTCTTCAGGCTCTTGCGTGGGCTCGGGGGGGTTGAGCAAGACCTCGATGTTGCGCAGCGAATACTCGTCTTTGCCCACCACCTCAAACAAGCCCTCGGCTGACTTGAAGCCCAATTGGCTGGCCAAATCTTCCAAGCGAATGGCCGTGCGGCCCAAGCGCTGCAAAAACTTTTCCACCGATTCACGGCCGCGCGCAATGGTTTCAGAGCTGATTTGCGCATTGAACCAGGCGCGCACTTTGGCCCGTGCGCGGGGGCTGGCCAAATAGCCCAACTCAGGGTTGAGCCAGTCACGCGACGGGCCGCCTTCTTTGATGGCCGTGATTTCGACGGTCTGACCGTTCGACAACGTCGTGCTCAAAGGCACCATCACCCCGTCCACTTTGGCACCACGGCAACGGTGGCCCAAATTGGTGTGCACGGTGTAAGCAAAGTCGATGGGCGTGGCGCCCTGGGGTAACTCCACCACGGCCGCTTCAGGGGTCAGCACATAAATGCGGTCGTCAAACAACCCGCTGCCTTTTTCAGCACCGGGTTCAGTGTCTTGCGCGGCACCCGACAAGTCCCGCTCCCAGGCCAACAACTGGCGCAACACTGCGATCTTGGTGTCGTATTCGCTGTTGGCCGAGACACCGGTGTAGCCTTTGGCCCCCGCCTCTTTGTAGGCCCAGTGCGCGGCCACGCCATGTTCGGCGTGCTCGTGCATGGCTTGCGTGCGAATTTGCACTTCAATGGGGCCGCCATCGGCATCGCGCACCACGGTGTGCAGTGATTGGTAGCCATTGGCTTTGGGCTTGGCGATGTAGTCGTCAAACTCTTCGGCGATGGGGGTGAACTGCTCATGCACCCAACTGAGCACTTGGTAACAATCGGCCACCGTGGGCACCACCACCCGCAAGGCGCGAATATCGAACACACGGTCAAAGCTCAGCGACTTGCCGCGCATCTTGCGCACAATGCTGTAGATGTGTTTAGGTCGCCCTTCCACTGAGGCTTCAATGCCTTGCCCCGACAATGCGTTTTGCAGGCGCTGGCGCAGCGCCACCATGTAGCGCTCACGCTCGGTGCGTTTTTCGTCCAGCAATCGGGCGATGTCTTTGTAAGTGGCAGGCTCCAAGAAGCGAAACGCCAAATCCTCAAGTTCCCACTTGATTTGCCAAATGCCCAATCGGTTGGCCAATGGCGCAAACACCTGCAACGATTCACGCGCCAAGGCGGGGGGCACGGGCAATTTGGTGGCCGCAAAATGGCGCAAAGTTTGCAAGCGCGAGGCCAAACGCAACATCACCACACGCAAATCTCGGCTGAAAGCGAGCAGCATTTTTCGCACGTTCTCGGTTTGCAAGCGCGGGCTGAGCGGCGTGTTGTCGGGTCCTTGGCTGTGGCCCTCAGATGCTCTGGACAACCTTTGCACATGCACCAATTGGTTGGTTTGCATGGCCAATTGAGCCAAATTGGGGCCAAACGCTTTGGCAATGACCTCTTCGGGTTTGTTCAGGTGCGGGCAGGCATAGACCAAATAAATGGCGGTTTGCATCTCCACCGAGCCCCCCATGTCGGCCAAGATGGCGGCCACCGCATCGGCATGAACCAAGATGTTTTCACCCGTGTCCAGCACCTCGCTAGAGATCAGGGGCTCGGCAAAGGCACGGGCCTTGGCCAAGATGTCGGACATCTCGTTGGTGTCGGCCGTGACCACCATGACAGGCGGCACAAAGGCGGCATGCAGGCGGCTGCCCGCAGACATGGGGCTGGAAGAGTGGCTGGAAGTGGGACTGACCATGGTTTCAAGACCACAAAAACTGGGACACGACGGCGATTTGACTCTCTGAAGTCAGTGTCGGGGCATGGCCGCAACCGGGCCATGTCTCCAATTGGGCCATAGGGCCACGTTGGGTCATGGCCGTGGCGGTTTCTGGGGTTAACAGGTCAGAGTCTTGGCCACGGATCAGCAGGGTTGTAGACTGGATTTGGTCGTACAAAGCCCACAACGCGGCCTCACCTGCGGCGGCCAGTTCAGGGGTCAAGGCCCGCAAATTGTGCGCAATCGCCGGGTCGTAATGCAAGGTCAATTGCCCATCGGGTGTGGGGCGTGTCATGTGCGAGGTCATGTCGCGCCAAACATCGGCCGGCACGGGGCCAAAACCTGTCGACAGGGTCCACAACACGGCAGCCGCGTCGTCGAGATTGGGGTATTGCCCGTAGCGTCCCACATAGGTTTGCATGCGCAGCACTGAGGCCCAAGTGATGGCAGGTCCCACATCGTTCAAAACCAAACGCCGCACGGGTGCAGGCAAAGGCAATCCCGGCTGTCCCGCCATCACCATGCCGATCAGGCCGCCCATGCTGGTGCCCACCCAATCCACGGTTTCGATGCCACCGCCTGCCCCCGCAGGCCCTTGCAATTGCTGTTGAATTTGGCCCAGCAATGCCAACATGTCGCCCGCGTATTGAGGCAGTTGGTAGCCCGCGGGTTCTGTCAACCACTCGCTTTGACCGCGTCCTGCCACATCAGGGCAAATCACCTGCACAGGGTGCGGCGCTTGCGCCACCAAAGCCTTGGCCAAACGGTCGAAATCGCGGCCTTGACGGGTCAAGCCGTGCACGCACACCACCAGATGCCGCGCCTCACGATGGCCCCATCGCCAATAGGCCATGCGGTGCACGCCCTCAGGGTGGGGGCAAGCAACAAATTCGAGGTGGGGTTGAACAGATGGGGAGTTCATGACGATCAGAAACAATCTCGACGTGGGTCAAAGCAAACCATGCTTTTGCAACGCCATAATGGACTTTTGAACATCCTAATTCATCTTTCGGAGCAAAAACATGTTGCAAGGTAAAACAGCGCTGGTCACCGGTTCCACCAGTGGCATTGGTCTGGGCATTGCCAAATCGCTGGCGCGTCAGGGCGCCAACATTGTGTTGAACGGTTTTGGCGATGCCGAAGGCCCCAAGGCCGAAATTGCGGCATTGGGCGTCAAAGTGGCTTACCACGGTGCAGACATGAGCAAGGCCAGCGAGATCGAAGCCATGATGGCTTTTGCCGCAGAGACCTTTGGGCGCGTGGATATTTTGGTGAACAACGCCGGTATTCAACATGTGGCCCGCATCGAAAACTTTCCGGTGGAGCGCTGGGATGCCATCATCGCCATCAATTTGAGCAGTGCCTTTCATGCCACCCGCTTGGCATTGCCGGCCATGCAGGCTGCCAACTGGGGCCGCATCATCAATGTGGCCTCGATCCACGGCTTGGTGGGCTCGGCAGAAAAGTCAGCCTATGTCGCGGCCAAACACGGCGTGGTGG
>JBJOIR010000069.1:0-10956 GCA_046047055.1 Pseudomonadota bacterium
CAGTGCCATTCAAAGAGCCGGTGGCGCTCTGCCCACCATGATCATTGGCACGCTGCCCGTGGTCATTGCGGTCTCAGCGAATTTGCTGAGCCACCAGCGCGATGGCCGATTTCCATGGCGCCAACTGTTGCCCCCGCTGCTGCTCATTTTGCTGGGCATTGGCTGCGTCAACCATGTCGAATGGCAAGCCTTGCTGCAACGCACCACTACCGGCCCAGCCAGCGACCTCAGCAACGAAACGTCGCGCTACATCAGCGGTGCGGCTCTGGCCGTGGGCGCGGTGATTTGCTGGACTTGGTATCCCCTGAAAAACGCCGATTGGCTGCGTGGTCACCCCGACCGGCATCCCCGCGTGTGGGCCACAGCGCAAGGACTGGCCACTCTGCCATTGGCCCTATTGGGCTATGCCGGTTATTGGCTCTGGGCCCATGTCACCGACGACCCCATGTCCATGCCTTTGGGCCCACGACCGCTGGAGTTCATGGGACTCATGTTGGCGATCGGCCTGTTGGCCTCTTGGTTGGGCACGCTGTGTTGGAACGCGGCAGCCCAACGTTTGCCTACGGCCATGGCCGGACAACTCATCGTGTTTGAAACATTGGCCGCCCTCGGTTACGCATTTTGGCTGCGCGGCCACTGGCCCGAACCCCTCACCATGGCAGGCATTGCCTTGCTGGTGGCCGGGGTGGTGGGCGGTGTGCGAGTCAAGGCCAAGTGATCGCGCGACGCTTGGCCTTGGATGGCACTTGTGTGCAACGTCGAGGCACGCTGAAGTCGTTTGAAGACAATGGGAAACGCTTGTATTGCGCACTGAAAGCACATCAAAAGCGCTTGGGGAGCGCTTGGACACCGCTTGGACAGCGCTGAGGTCGCGCGCAAGACTTACAAGCTCGCTTTAACCGCCCAGCACTTGTTGCGCCACCCACAAGTACAAGGGGATGCCAAACAAAATGTTGCATGGGAACGTCAAGCCCAATGACATGCCGAAGTACAAAGAGGGACTGGCTTCTGGAATCGCATGGCGAATCACCGCAGGCACGGCAATGTACGAGGCACTGGCCGACAAGACCATCAGCAATGCACCGTTGCCTGTTGACATGTTGAGGCTCCAGGCCAACAGCAAAGCCAAGCTAGCATGCACCAGTGGGCCCAACAACGCGTACACCACCAGCCAAGGCGATTGGCCCTTGAGTTGCCCCATGTTTCGGGCTGCCAACAAGCCCATGTCCAACAAGAAGAAGGCCAACATGCCTTTGAACAAATCCACCGAAAACGGCTTCATGGCGGACTGTCCCTCTGTCCCCGTCAAAATGCCAATCAGCATGGCGCCCAACAACAGCAACTGCGCGCCATCGGTCAATGCCTCGTGCAAAACGCGCCCCAGTGGCGGTGAACCCATGGCCGAGTTAGCCCCCACACTGGCGTCGGTGGCACCCGCCATTGGGTGACGCCGAACATGGTTGGCCATGACCACCGCAAACACGATGGCAGGTGACTCCATGAGCGCCATGGCCGCAGCCATGTGACCGCCAAAGGCCACCCCATGGTTGTCCAAATGTTGTGAAGCCGTGATGAACGTCACCGCACTCACCGAGCCATAAGTGGCGGCAATGGCAGCCGCATCAAAGCCCGACAAAAATCGGCGCAAAACCGAATAGCCCAACAGGGGCACCCCTATCGCCATCGCCATGGCGGCACCCAAACTGATCAACACATCGCTGGTCAAGCCTGTTTGGGCCAAAGCGAAACCACCCTTCAGACCCAGCGCCATCAACAAATACAGTGACAAAAATCGGGAAATGGGCTGGGGAATTTCCAGATTGGATTTCAAAGTGCCCGCCAACATGCCAAAAACAAAAAACAAAATGGCCGGATCAGTGAAGCTGTTCATGAAGGGGAATCGTTGCAGTAGTGGGGTGAAAAACAGCCAATGAAGAAGTCAAACCGAAGAAGGTTACAGCATCCATTCACCCTAAAAAAGCAGATAATTTCTGATCGATACTCAATTTAAATCAGAACATGGCCACCCCTTTCAATTACAAGCATCTGTATTATTTTTGGGTGGTGGCCAAAGAAGGCGGCATCACCCGCGCGGCTGACAAACTGGACATGGCGGTCCAAACCGTGAGTGCACAAGTGCGCGAACTTGAACGATCGCTGGGCTATGCCCTCTTGAAACCCGCCGGACGCGGCCTGGTCTTGACCGATGCGGGGTTGGCGGCGATGCAACAAGCCGATCAGATCTTCCAGTTGGGTGAGATGCTGCCCACCAAAGTTCGCGATGCCGTGAGCTCGCCCACCGTGCGTCTGGCCGTGGGCATTTCCGACGGCTTGCCCAAACTGGTGGTGCAACGACTGCTGCAACCAGCCATGGCCGAGCCCAACTTGCGTTTGCTGTGCCACGAAGACGAATTAGATGATTTGCTGGGCGACCTGGCGCTGCACCGTTTGGACGTGGTGTTGTCCGACCGCCCTGCGCCAAGCAACGCCAACATCAAGCTCTACAACCACGCCTTGGGCACTTCAGGGGTGTCTTGGTACGGCAATGCCAAGCTGGTGCAAAAGGCCAAGAAGAAGTTTCCGGCCAGCCTGGCCGAAGTGCCTGTCTTGCTGCCCACGGCACACGCCGCGGTGCGCGGGCGTATTGACCATTGGTTTGAGCAACATGGCGTTCAGCCGCGCATTGTCGGGGAGTTTGAAGACAGCGCCTTGCTCAAGACTTTTGGTGAAAGTGGCATGGGCGTTTTCCCAGCTGCGGAATGGGTGCACGACGAGTTGCTGGCGCATTACGACGTGCAAAAGTTGGGCGCCTGTGGCAACGTCAAAGAACATTACTTCGCGATTGGCACCGAAAAAAAAGTGCAACACCCGCTGGTTCAGCGGCTGTTGCAAGTTTCTTCAACACACTGAGATTTACGCCTTGGAGGTGCGCACACTCAGCAGCATGGTCGCCACCAAAATACCGACCACCACACCCAAGGACACGCCCACGGGAATTTTGTAGAGGTCGATCAGGCACATCTTGGTGCCGATGAACACCAAAATGACAGCCAAGCCGTAGTTCAACAAGTGGAACTTGTTGGCCACCGCCGCCAGCAAGAAGTACATGGCCCGCAGTCCCAAAATGGCAAACACGTTGCTGGTCAAGACAATGAACGGATCGCTGGTGATGGCGAAAATCGCGGGAATGGAATCAACCGCAAAAATCACATCGGTCAAAGCAATCAAGCAGATCACCATGAACAAGGGCGTGGCGATCTTCTGGCCGTTTTCAACTGTCCAGAACTTTTCACCGTCGTAGTTTTTGCTGACAGGCAACACTTTGCGCAGCAACTTGAGTGCAGGGTTGTCCTCCAAATCGGGTTCTTGGCCAGCGGCCCACCACATCTTGACGCCGGTCAGAATCAAGAACGCGCCGAACACATACAAGACCCAGTGGAACTCGGCCAGCAACCAACCGCCAACCAGAATCATGACCGTGCGCAACACGATGGCGCCAATGATGCCGATCATCAAGACACGTTTTTGGAAGGCCGAAGGCACTGCAAAATAAGTGAACACCATCAAGAAGACAAAGATGTTGTCCACCGCCAGTGACTTTTCAATCAAGTAGCCCGTCAAAAACTCCAGCGACTTGGTATTGGCCAACTCGGTCGAGCCGGTGCTGTCCTTGATGGCCCACCAAAACAAGCCGTTGAACATGAAGCTCAAGGCAATCCAGATCAGGGACCAATTCAAGGCTTCCTTCACACCTATTTCGTGGCTGCCTTGCTTTTTCAGCACGACAAAATCCACAAAAAGCGACACCAAGACAATGGCTACAAAAGTAGCCCAGAGCCACAAGGGGGCAATGGTTTCCATTTACAACTCCACAGTTTTTTCAATCATGGGACCGGACAGCAGGCTGTCTGCGGCTTACCGGGGGGCTTCTCGCTGCCAAGCGCAGCAATCTGGTTCCCGGAATATGGGCAGATTATTACTGAGTTAAATCAAATTTAACTTCCTAATTTTAGGAATGTCACGCTGGATTTATCTGCTGTCAGTGTGGGAGGGCAGACAAAAAAATGCCCCCATCTGGGGGCATTTTTTTGGTTCAGGCTGCGATGACTCAGACGCGCTCAATTACCAACGCAATGCCCTGCCCCACACCAATGCACATGGTGCACAGGGCATACCGACCGGCGGTTTGCTGCAAGCGGTTGATGGCGGTGGTGACCAAACGTGCACCAGAAGCGCCCAGCGGATGACCCAAGGCAATTGCCCCGCCCCAAGCGTTCACGCGGGCATCGTCGTCTTTCAGCCCCAGCAAGCGCAGCACAGCCAAGCCTTGCGCGGCAAAGGCTTCGTTCAGTTCAATCACATCCATGTGGTCGATCGTCAAACCGGTTTGCGCCAACACCTTGAGCGTGGCGGGGGCGGGGCCAATGCCCATCACACGTGGGGCCACACCGGCAGTGGCCATGCCCACCACACGTGCCTTGGGCGTCAAACCATTTTTGGCGGCCGTGGCTCCGTCGGCCAAAAGCAAAGCGCAAGCGCCATCGTTCACACCCGAGGCATTGCCGGCGGTCACGGTGCCGTCCGGGCGCACCACACCTTTGAGCTTGGCCAAAGCTTCCAGGCTGGTTTCACGGGGGTGTTCGTCGGTGTCCACCAGGAGGGCGTCACCCTTTTTCTGCGGGATGCTCACGCCCACGATCTCGCGGGCCAAGTGCCCTGCCTTGATGGCGGCCACTGCACGCAACTGGCTGTTGTAGGCCAGCAGGTCTTGCGCTTCACGCTCGATTTTGTAATCGGTGGCCACGTTCTCGGCGGTCTCGGGCATCGAATCAACGCCGTACTGGGCCTTCATCAGTTTGTTCACAAATCGCCAGCCGATGGTGGTGTCGTAGACCGCGTTGTTGCGGCTGAAAGCGCTTTCGGCCTTGGGCATGACAAACGGGGCGCGGCTCATGCTTTCCACGCCACCCGCAATCATCAAACCGGCTTCGCCCGCCTTGATGGCACGCGCGGCGGTACCAATGGCATCCAGCCCCGAACCACACAGTCGGTTGATCGTGGCACCCGGCACGTCGATGGGCAGTCCAGCCAACAAGCTGCTCATGTGGGCCACATTGCGGTTGTCCTCACCCGCCTGGTTGGCGCAGCCGTACAGCACGTCGGTCACCGCAGCCCAATCCACTTGGGGGTTGCGCGCCATCAGGGCACGCAGTGGCACTGCGCCGAGGTCATCGGTGCGCACGCTGCTCAAAGCACCGCCGTAGCGGCCAAACGGGGTACGGATGGCGTCGCAAATGTAGGCTTGATTCATATTTTCAGTCTCCGGATTAAGTTTTCATGCATTTTATTGCATGTTTTGAGGATTTATGAGATTGATTCTAGGACTTCACCCGTTTGAACTGAGCCTGACCCTGCCTTGAGCGCAGGCTACCGGTGAAAGAACAGAGGACAATCCAAGCCATGCTGATCCAACCCTCACAAGCCGATGTGCGCCGCTTTTTTTGCGGTGTTTATGCCAAATCCAAAACCACTGCGCCGCTCGAGCCGATGGAAATGTTGGTCAGCCAATGGATTGAGGAGCACCCCGAATACCATGCCGAACTGGCCGATGTCGATGCCGCGCTGGCGGCCATGCACACCGCGGACCCGGGTCGAGAAAATCCATTTCTGCATTTGTCCATGCACCTGTCCATCAGCGAACAATGCAGCATCGACCAACCCCGAGGCATTCGGCAAGCGGTGGAATTGCTCACCCACCGGTTGAACTCGCTGCACGATGCGCACCACCAGGCCATGGAATGCCTGGGCCGCATGGTGCATGAAAGCCAACGTTCTGGCCGCATGCCCGATGGGGAAGCCTACATTGCTTGCGTGCAAAGGCACGCCACGAAGGACTGAGGCTTATCAGGCCGCCATGCGGCCTTGGATGTGCGACAAGATGTCGGCTACGGCCACTTTGGTGGCTTCGGCGTCACGGCGGTGTTGGTACTCGACTTGACCCTCTTTCAGGCCTTTGTCGCCAATGGTCACGCGGTGCGGCACACCGATCAACTCCCAATCGGCAAACATCGCGCCAGGGCGCTCGCCCCGGTCATCCAACATCACATCGACGCCTTCGGCGAGCAAGGCCGCATAAATGCGTTCGGCTTCAGCCTTGACGGCTTCGCTGCGGTCCATGCCAATCGGGCAGATGACCACCGTGAAAGGGGCAATGGCGTCGGGCCAGATGATGCCGCGCTCGTCGTGGTTTTGCTCAATGGCGGCCGCGGGCAAGCGCGTCACGCCAATGCCGTAGCAACCCATTTCCAAAAATTGGGGCTTGCCGGTTTCGTCCAAGAAAGTGGCATTCATGGCTTTGGAATACTTGGTGCCCAGGTAAAACACATGGCCCACCTCAATGCCCCGTTCAATGGCCAATTCGCCCTGACCGTCGGGCGACTTGTCGCCGGCCACCACATTGCGAATGTCGGCCACCAAGGCGGGTTCAGACAAATCGCGGCCCCAGTTGACACCCGTGATGTGGACGTCTTCTTGGTTGGCACCGCAAATCCAATCGGCCATCACCGCCACGTCGCGGTCGGCCACGATGTGCACGGGCTTTTTCAGATTCAAGGGGCCCAAGTAGCCGGGCTTGCAACCAAAATGGTCGTCAATTTCAGCCAAGGTGGCAAAGCGGAAGCCGCCTTCCATGCCCGGCAATTTGCCGACCTTCACTTCGTTCATGTCATGGTCGCCACGCAGCAGCAACAACCAAACTTTGGATTGAACAATTTCACCTGACTCGTTCAGCACATCGGTGGCCAGCACCAGCGACTTGACGGTCGTGGACAACGGCACATTCAGCAAGGCAGCAACCTCTTCACATGTGCTCTTGCCGGGCGTTGGGGTTGGGGTCAGGGCTTGGCTCGCAGGGCCACGTGGCTGGCTCGGGGCGAGTGTCTCGGCTTTTTCGATGTTGGCCGCGTAATCGCTGTTCGGGCAGTACACGATAGCGTCTTCGCCAGTCGCCGCAATCACCTGAAACTCTTCAGACAAATCGCCACCGATAGCACCACTGTCAGCCGCCACCGCGCGGTAGGTCAAGCCAAAACGGTCAAAGATTTTGCGATAAGCCGCGGCCATCACTTGGTAGCTGGCCTTGGCGCTCACCACGTCGCGGTCAAAGCTGTAGGCGTCCTTCATGATGAATTCACGCCCACGCATCAGGCCAAAGCGAGGCCGGCGCTCGTCGCGGAACTTGGTCTGGATTTGGTAAAAGTTTTTCGGCAACTGCTTGTAGCTGCGCACTTCCTGGCGCACCACGTCGGTCACCACTTCTTCGCTGGTCGGTTGGATCACAAAGTCACGGCCGTGGCGGTCTTTGATGCGCAACAACTCGGGGCCCATCTTTTCAAAACGTCCCGTCTCTTGCCAGAGTTCGGCCGGCTGCACCACCGGCATGGTCATCTCAATCGCACCCGCGCGGTTCATCTCTTCGCGCACGATGGCCTCCACCTTGCGAATCACCCGCAAGCCCATGGGCATGTAGTTGTAAATACCAGCGCCCAATTTTTTGATCATGCCGGCACGGGTCATCAATTTGTGGCTCACCACTTCGGCATCGGCTGGGGCTTCTTTGAGGGTGGAAATGAGAAATTGGGAGGCTTTCATTGCGACGGGCTAACTCTGCAAGGGCATCAGGGAAACATCCAAGAGCAAGCGCTTGTACGGCGTGCATAATGGACACAATTTAAAAATTTGAGGTTGATTATGCTTGACCGTGAAGGCTTTAGGCCAAACGTCGGCATCATTCTGCTCAACCAGAGAAACCAGGTTTTCTGGGGTAAGCGCATACGCACCCACAGCTGGCAGTTTCCGCAAGGTGGCATCGATCGGGGGGAGAGCCCTGAGCAAGCGATGTACCGCGAACTGCACGAAGAAGTGGGGCTCCAACCGGAGCATGTGCGCATCGTGGCCCGGACCCGTGACTGGTTGCGCTATGAGGTGCCAGACCGCTTCATCCGCAGGGATGCTCGCGGCTTTTACAAGGGCCAGAAACAAATCTGGTACTTGCTGCAAATGGTCACCCATGACCACCACTTGAATTTGCGCGCCACCGACCATCCCGAGTTCGATGCTTGGCGTTGGAACGACTATTGGGTGCCGCTGGATGTGGTGGTGGAGTTCAAGCGTGGCGTTTATGAAATGGCGTTGACTGAACTGGCCCGCTTTCTGCCCCGCAATGACCGACAAAACCGCTATTTGCGTGGCAACAACCGAGGTCCACGTGAAGGTCTTGACGCCGAAAACGGACCCAGCGAGCCCCTTCAGCCGCCCCATATGGAGCTGCCACCCGGGGCCAGCTTTGACCCGAATCCGCAAGGATAAGCCCAACAAAAAGCCCGCATTGGCGGGCTTTTTTTCGTTATCGGCTGAGGATTAAATTGTCGCGGTGCACCATCTCGGGCTCGGCGGTGTAGCCCAGCAGCGCCTCGTATTCGTGCGAGGGCTTGCGGCACAACATGCGTGCTTCGGCACTGGCGTAATTGGCCAAGCCGCGGGCAATTTCCACGCCCTGTTCATCGCGAATGGCAATCACGTCGCCACGCGAAAAGTCTCCCGCCACCCCACTCATGCCAATGGGCAACAGGCTCTTGCCTTCGGTCAAAACTTTGTGGGCCGCGCCCGCATCGACGGTCACGGAACCACGCAATTGAAGATGGTCGGCCATCCATTGTTTGCGCGCTTGCTGTTTGGCGGTTTGCGCCACCAGCAAGGTGCCCATGTTGTCACCTTGCGCCAAGCGCAACAACGCATCGGGCTCGCGGCCCCAAGCAATCACGGTCGACGCCCCTGAGCCCGCAGCCCGTTTGGCCGCCAATATCTTGGTGATCATGCCGCCCTTACCCAGGCTGGAGCCTGCGCCGCCTGCCATGCGCTCGAGGGCAGGATCGCCCGCGTGGGCTTCGTGCACAAACGTGGCCGAGCTGTCTTTGCGGGGGTCTGCGGTGTACAAACCTTTTTGATCGGTCAAGATCACCAGCAAGTCGGCTTCGATCAAGTTGGCCACCAAGGCGCCCAAGGTGTCGTTGTCACCAAACTTGATTTCGTCATTCACCACCGTGTCGTTTTCGTTGATGACCGGCAGCACGCGGTGCTGCAACAACGTCAACAAGGTCGAGCGCGCATTGAGGTAACGCTCACGGTCGGCCAAGTCGGCGTGAGTCAACAGCACTTGGGCACTGCCCATGCCGTTCTCACGCAGTTTGGTTTCGTACATTTGCGCTAGGCCCATCTGGCCTACCGCCGCGGCGGCTTGCAATGCGGGCACTTCACTGGGCCGGGTGGTCCAACCCAAACGCTTCATGCCCTCGGCAATGGCGCCACTGGACACCATCACCACTTCTTTGCCTTGGCCGCTGAGCAAGGCCATCTGGCGGCACCATTCTCCAATGGCTGCTTCGTCCAACCCACGCCCTTCATTGGTCACCAAACTCGACCCGACTTTGACAACGATGCGACGGGCCTCTCGCAGCAGGTTAGAAACAGCAGGGGTGGTCATGTACTGAGGGTTTTTTGAGTTGTGAACAGCCAATCAAACGCTTCCATGCGGAACGCCACCTCACTCAGAAGGCAGCGCCTTGAAGCGGGGGTCATCGGCATCGGGCTCTTGCGGCTTGTCTTGCTCTTTGAAGCGCGGATCGATGTCCACCACCCCTTGCTCCACGATTTGCTGAGCACGGATGTGTTTGTAAATTTCTTTGATCAGCGGCTCGCAGCCTTCGCGGGTCAAGGCCGAAATTTCGAACACAGGGCCTTTGTAGCGCATGCGCTTGATGAAGTCCTTGACGCGCGCTTCGCGCTCTTCGACAGGCACCATGTCGAGCTTGTTCAGGACCAACCAGCGTGGTTTGTTGTACAGGCCTTGGTCGTATTTTTTCAGCTCGGCCACAATCGCCTTGGCCTGCTGAACGGGGTCCACGTTGTCATCAAACGGCGCGAAGTCGATCACGTGCAGCAACAAACGGGTGCGCTGCAAATGGCGCAAAAACAGATGGCCCAAACCGGCGCCTTCAGAGGCCCCTTCGATCAAACCGGGCACATCGGCCACCACAAAACTCTGCTCAGGGCCGACACGCACCACGCCCAAATTGGGGTGCAAAGTGGTGAAGGGGTAATCGGCGATTTTGGGCCGCGCATTTGAAACCGCGGCAATGAAGGTGGATTTACCGGCATTGGGCATGCCCAACAAGCCCACATCGGCCAACACTTTCAGTTCCAGCTTGAGCTCTTTTTTCTCGCCCAACCAGCCCGGCGTTTTTTGCCGCGGCGCTCGGTTAATGGCGCTTTTAAAGCGCATGTTGCCAAAACCACCGTCGCCACCTTTGGCGATCATGATGGTTTCGCCAGGCACCAGCAATTCGTAAAGCACTTCACCCGTCTCTGCATCCGAGATGATGGTGCCGACCGGCATTTTGAGGGTCACATCGTCACCCGCAGCGCCAAACATGTCTGAGCCCATGCCATGCTGACCGCGTTTGGCTTCGTGGCGACGCGAATAGCGGTAGTCCACCAAAGTGTTCAGGTTGATGTCGGCAAAAGCAAACACATGGCCGCCACGGCCGCCATCGCCGCCGTTGGGGCCACCAAACTCTTTGTACTTTTCATGGCGGAACGAGACGCAGCCGTTCCCGCCGTCACCTGCGGAGATGTCAATGTAGGCTTCGTCAACGAACTTCATGAGTTTTCCAGTGTAGCTTGGGGTTCGACATCACATTGCGAACGGGCCAAAAAGCGAAAAGCCCCGGCTTGCGGGGCTCCTCTTCGCCATGGGGGCGCGACAGGCTTAGACAGCCGGGGTCACGTTGACCATGTGCTTGCTGAGCTCACCTTTGGTAGAGAACGACACATGGCCGTCCACCAGGGCAAACAAAGTGTGGTCTTTGCCGATGCCGACATTGCTGCCTGCATGGAATT
>JBJOIR010000070.1:0-10898 GCA_046047055.1 Pseudomonadota bacterium
GTTGCGCACGGTGTGGCCTGGGGCCTTAGGGGCGACCATCCACACGTCCAAGTCTTCGCGGGGAACCACTTGGTTGTAGTGCACGTTGAAGCCGTGGGCAAAAGCCAACGAAGCGCCTTGCTTGATGTTGGGGGCCACGTTGTTGCTGTAAACCTCAGCGATTTGTTCGTCGGGCAACAAGATCATGACCACGTCAGCGGCTTTCACAGCATCGTTGACTTCCATCACGGTCAAACCGGCTTTGCCGACTTTGTCCCACGATGCGCCGCCTTTGCGCAGACCGACCACCACTTTGACGCCGCTGTCGTTCAGGTTTTGAGCGTGTGCGTGGCCTTGCGATCCGTAACCAATGATGGCAACAGTTTTGCCTTTGATGACGCTCAGATCACAATCTTTGTCGTAAAAAACTTTCACAGGGTTCTCCTTAGGAATAAACAGGTTCAATGAGTGGGATTAGACGCGCAGGATGCGCTCGCCGCGCCCGATACCGCATGCACCCGTGCGCACGGTCTCCAAAATGGCACTGCGGTCGATCGCCTCCAAAAAGGCGTCGTTCTTGGATTGGTCACCGGTCAGCTCAATGGTGTAGCTTTTGTCAGTGACGTCGATCACACGGCCACGGAAAATATCGGCCATGCGTTTCATTTCTTCGCGTTCCTTACCCACGGCTCGCACCTTCACCAGCATCAGCTCGCGTTCGGTGTAAGCGCCTTCGGTCAGGTCGACCACCTTGACCACTTCAATCAAGCGGTTCAGGTGTTTGGTGATCTGCTCAATCACATCGTCAGAGCCGGTGGTCTGAATGGTCATGCGCGACAAGCTGGGGTCTTCGGTGGGGGCCACCGTCAAGGACTCGATGTTGTAGCCACGCGCCGAGAACAAGCCCACGACACGTGACAAAGCGCCAGCTTCGTTTTCGATCAGTACAGCGATGATGTGTTTCATGATTACAGATCCTCCGAGCCGAGCAACATTTCGGTGATGCCCTTACCCGCCTTCACCATGGGGAAGACGTTTTCTGTGGGGTCGGTACGGATGTCCAGGAACACAGTCCGTTCTTTCAATCGGCGCGCTTCTCGCAACGCAGGCTCCACGTCTTCGGGCTTCTCAACCAAGATGCCGACGTGACCATAGGCTTCTGCCAGCTTCACGAAGTTGGGCAACGCGTCCATGTAGCTGTGGCTGTAGCGACCAGAATATTCGATCTCTTGCCACTGACGAACCATGCCCAAATAGCGGTTATTCAAGGCCACGATTTTGATGGGCGTGTTGTATTGCAGGCAGGTCGAGAGCTCTTGAATGCACATCTGCACCGAGCCTTCACCCGTGACGCAAAAGACTTCGCTGTCAGGTTTGGCCAACTTGATGCCCATGGCGTAAGGAATGCCCACGCCCATGGTGCCCAAACCGCCTGAGTTGATCCAGCGGCGGGGTTCGTTGAACTTGTAATACTGAGCCGCCCACATTTGGTGTTGGCCCACATCGGAGGTGATGTACGCATCGGCGTCTTTGGTCATCTCCCACAAAGTCTCAATGACTTTTTGCGGCTTGATCACCAGACCGTTGCTGTTTTCGTACTTCATGCAATCGCGGCTGCGCCAGCCTTCAATGGTGCTCCACCACTGCTCCAGCGCTTGAGGATCGGCCTTTTGGCCCGACTCGCGAATCATGCCCATCAACTCGGTCAGCACATCTTTGACATCGCCCACAATCGGCACATCCACTTTGACGCGCTTGGAGATACTCGAAGGGTCGATGTCAATGTGGATGATCTTGCGTTCGTTTTGCGCGAAGTGCTTGGGGTTGCCAATCACGCGGTCGTCAAAACGCGCGCCAATGGCCAGCAACACATCGCAGCTTTGCATCGCGTTGTTGGCTTCCAATGTGCCGTGCATGCCCAGCATGCCCAAGAATCGGCGGTCGGTAGCCGGAAATGCGCCCAAGCCCATCAAGGTGTTGGTCACAGGAAAATTGAGCATATCGACCAAGGCGCGCAACTCGCCGCTGGCTTCGCTCATCAAGACCCCACCGCCGGTGTAGATGTAGGGACGCTTGGCCGACATCAACAACTGCAAGGCCTTGCGAATTTGACCGCCATGGCCTTTGCGCACGGGGTTGTAAGAGCGCATCTCGACCGACTCGGGGTAACCGGTGTACAGCGCCTTGTTGAACGACACGTCTTTGGGCACGTCCACCACCACCGGGCCAGGGCGACCGCTGCGTGCAATGTGGAAGGCCTTCTTCATGACCTCGGCCATGTCGCGGGCGTCTTTGACCAAGAAGTTGTGTTTCACGATGGGACGGGTAATGCCCACTGCATCGCATTCTTGAAAAGCATCCAGGCCAATAGCCGCAGTGGGCACTTGGCCACTGATGATGACCATCGGAATGCTGTCCATGTAAGCCGTCGCAATGCCGGTCACGGCATTGGTCAAACCGGGGCCGGAGGTGACCAGCGCCACGCCGACTTCGCCGGTCGCACGGGCGAAGCCATCGGCCGCGTGCACCGCAGCTTGCTCATGGCGCACCAGCACATGCTGAATGGTGTCTTGTTTGTAAAACGCGTCGTAAATGTGCAGCACGGCACCGCCGGGATAGCCCCAGATGTACTGAACGTTTTCTGCTTGAAGCGCTTTGACGAGGATTTCTGCGCCGCGCAACTCTTGCGCGCCCACAGGTGGGGATGCCGATTCGGCTTTGTTCATTTCCATATTCAACCTTTGTGAATTTCTCTAACGAAAAACCTTGGGTGCCCCTGGGCTCGACTCTTGTGGAGTGGCTTTGGGACTTAAGACCACAGACATGGGCACCAAACTGTAAAAGTGCCGGACGGTGATCCGTTTGCTTTTTTTCAATTGCAATCGCGCATTATCGCATTAGTCTCCAGCACACCCGTTGCCCACTCAAAAATGGGCAGCCAGTGCCATAATGCCCACCGCCCGTATCCTCGGGCCAATGGGCGGTCCTTGCAGGCCACTCTCCATTCTTTGACTGGGAAAAGCACCGCATTTGCGGGTGTTGAAACAATTTGGCTTCCGACTCCGAACTCTCAGAATTTCTGAAAAACGTGGAAAAAAAGGCGTTCAAGCGCACCTTTTTTCATGTTCGGAACGAAGATGCGGCCTTGGACATCCTGCAAGACAGCATGATCAAGTTGTGCACCAATTACGCAGACAAGCCCCTCTCTGAGCTTCCCTTGTTGTTCCAGCGCATTTTGTCCAACACCATGCTGGACTGGTTCAGACGCCAAAAGACGCGCAATGCCCTCTTCACCAACCTGGGTGATTTCGGACCGCACGACGGTCAAGGTGACTTTGACCTGCTGGAAGTGACGTCAAATCCCCCGGATGAAGCGTCTTCCGAGAGCGCAGAGCAGTGGATCGAGCGGGTTCAGACGCTGGACCACATTGAAGCCGCGGTGATGGAATTGCCTGCGCGTCAACGAGAAGCCTTCCTGCTGCGTTATTGGGAAGAACTGGATGTGGCAGAAACCGCTGCAGTGATGGGCTGCTCAGAAGGCAGCGTCAAAACCCATTGTTCTCGGGCCATTCAAGCCCTGAGTAAAACCTTGGGATTACAAGGAATCGGACCATGAAAATCCAAAATTTACAGTCAGAACAGTACATGGACCGTTTGGGGCGCTTGTTGTCCAACCAACTGACATTGGCCACGCCCGAACTGCCCCACGACATATCTGAGCGCTTGCGCATTGCGCGCCAATCGGCGCTGGCCCAACGCAAGCCTTTGGTCCTGACTCGCTTGAATGCCGCGACTCAAGCCAATGCCAATGGCAGTTTGACCGCCCCGAGCGATGAAGGCCTGAACCTTTGGAGTATTTTGGCCTCGGCATTGCCGCTGCTGGTGTTGTTGGCGGGTCTGGTGACCATTCAATGGGTGCAGCAAGACAACCGAACTGCTGAACTTGCCGCCACCGACGCCGCCTTGCTGACCGACGAATTACCGCCCGACGCCTACACCGATCCTGGTTTTGCCCAGTTTCTGAAAAAAGGGCTCACCGGCAGCCCCTCACATGACTGATCTGGCCCTAAGCTCTCGGCGCGCCCTTTGGACAGGCCTCAATATGGCTTGCGGGTGGCTGTTGGTCGCTGCTCTCAGCCCGGCCAGTGCACAAACCGCCACCCTTGCTCAGGCGACAGCCGCGGATGCTGCTGCCACTGCGACCTCTCCCTCCATAGCAGAGCTCTCCTCCCAGGCGATCGCTTTATCTCAGGCACTGCCGGTTGAACCTGCGTCACGATCTTGGAAAGAATTGACGGCCTTGCAAAAACAAGCGCTGGCGCCATTGGGTGCCCAGTGGAACGGATTGTCGGGCCTGCAACAAAAGAAATGGTTGGCGGTTTCGAAAAACTTCACCCAGTTGTCCGTCACCGAGCAAATCACCATGCATTCGAGGATGTCGGATTGGGTGTCCCTCAGCCCACAACAACGCAACTTGGCCCGTTTGAACTTCAACAAACTGCAAAGCCTGCCCAAAGAAGACAAAAAAGCCAAGTGGGAGGCGTACCAAGCTCTCTCAGCAGAAGAAAAACGCCTGTTGTCCGCGGCCTCTATGCCGCCCGCCAAAAGTGCGGCCCCAACCGCCAAGCCCTTGCCGGCACACCGCGTGGTTGAAACTCCGGTGCGTACCGCCGCCGAAAAGCGCACACCCCGTACAGAGATCAACCGCAAAACCTTGTTGCCCCGCCCTCCTGCTGTGGCCACACCCGCTCCCTTAGAATCAGCACCCAGCACAGACGCCTCACGGCAAGCCACAGAAACTGCGCCTTCATGATTCAAAGCGGCACTTCCCTCCCCAACACCCCCTCCTCTACCCTCAACCTGACTGCTCCTTCACTGATGCGCCGAATGGCCTGCTGGTTGTACGAGGGCATGTTGTTGTTTGGTGTGATGGTGTCTTCGGGTCTGGCTTATTTCATTGCCGCTTATTGGCTGACCGGCCTTGCGCCGGGCGACATGAAAATTCACCCGCAATTGAAATCGGGTTTACAGGCCGTGAGCTTTTTGGTCTTGGGCATTTACTTCACTTGGATGTGGCACCGCGGCCAAACTTTGGCCATGAAAACATGGCGCATTGAAATCGTCGACACCTTGGGACAAAAAGTGACCCGCAAAACCGCCTTCAAGCGCTACTTGGGCAGCTGGCTGTGGTTCATGCCCCCCATGGCCACTTCCGCCTTTGTACGCCTGTCGGTGATCGAAGTGACCGTCCTGACTTTGGGCTGGGTTGCCATTTGGGCCTTGCTCAGTCGCTTTCATCCCGAGCGACAATTCCTTCACGATGCCTTTGCTGGCACCCGTCTGATCACCACACGCTGAGTCTGTTCAAAGTAGCCCATGTCAGAACACCCCATGTCGCCAACCCAAGAGGTCAACCCTCAAAAAGCACGCAAAGGCTTGAACCGCATCTTGCATGCCACCGGTTATTCCATCCAGGGCCTGCGGGCGGGCTGGGGCGAAACCGCGTTTCGTCAAGAAGCCATCTTGGCCATGGGCTTGTTGCCGCTGTCCTTGTGGCTGGGTCGCAACTGGGTTGAAACCTCATTGCTGGCAGGTTCTGTGTTGTTGGTCATGATCGTGGAGCTGTTGAACACTTGCATTGAATCGGCCATTGACCGCATCGGTCCCGAATGGCACGACTTGTCCAAGCGCGCCAAGGACATGGGCAGTGCAGCGGTCTTGCTCAGTTTGTTGCTGGCTTTGGGCATCTGGACGAGCGCAATCTGGCAACGCTTTTTCTGACCCATGAGCGCAACCAAACGTTCACCGGCGTTTTCCATCTGTGTGTATTGCGGCTCTAAGCCAGGACACAACCCGGCTTTTGTGCAACTTGCTGTTCAGGTTGGCACGTGGATTGGCGCCCATGGCGGCCAATTGGTGTATGGCGGCGGACGCAGCGGTTTGATGGGCCAGGTGGCTGAAGCCACCATGGCTGCAGGCGGCACGGTGGTGGGCATCATCCCCACGGCCTTGGTTGAAAAAGAATTCGCCCACCACGGTTGCACCGAGTTGCATGTGGTGGACACCATGCACGAACGCAAACGCCTCATGGCTGAAAAAGCCGATGCCTTTTTGGCATTGCCCGGCGGCATCGGCACTTTTGAAGAATTGTTTGAAGTCTGGACCTGGCGGCAACTGGGTTACCACGACAAACCCGTGGGCATTCTCAACTGCGACGGTTATTACGACGGCCTGCTCCGCTTTATCGACCAAGTCGTGCAAGACGGCTTCATGTCCGACTGGCAAACTGGCTTGGTCACAGTAGGCGCGGAGGCCCCACCGTTGCTGCAAGGCTTGGTCGAGTCAGCCGGCTTGGCAATGCCGACCAAGGTCAATCTGATTTAACCCCCGAGGGGCATGGCCTCGGCCTGGTAGCGGCTTAAATGGCGGTTTCGTCTTGCTCACCCGTGCGAATGCGCACCACACGTTCAACGGACGTTACAAAAATCTTGCCGTCACCAATCTTGCCGGTGCGGGCAGCCTTCACGATGGCATCGACACAGCTGTCAACGTCTTGGTCTTTGACCACCACTTCCACTTTCACCTTGGGCAAAAAATCGACAACATATTCGGCACCGCGGTACAACTCGGTGTGGCCTTTTTGACGGCCAAAACCCTTGACTTCGGTGACGGTCAAACCGGTCACGCCGCACTCGGCCAAACTTTCGCGCACTTCTTCCAACTTGAAGGGTTTGATGACAGCGGTGATCTGTTTCATGGAAAGAGTCCTCAATAAGAAATGGATGCGCTGACTTAAGCGCGGAACTTGTTGGTCATAGGATAACGCCAATCTTTGCCAAAACTGCGGTGGGTCACGCGAATCCCTACAGGCGATTGACGGCGTTTGTATTCGTTGAGTTTGATCAGGCGGGTGACCTGCTCAACATCGGCGCGCTCAAAGCCATCGGCGATGAGGGCTTCGACCCCTTCGTCGTTCTCCATGTAGCGGGCAATGATCGCGTCCAGCACCTCATAGGCGGGCAAACTGTCTTGGTCTTTCTGGTCTGGCCGCAGCTCGGCGCTGGGGGGGCGGGTCAAGATGCGCTCAGGAATGGGCTCTTTCCCCGTGCCATAGGGGTCGTGCTGGTTGCGCCAACGGGCCAAGTCAAATACACGGGTTTTGACCACGTCTTTGATGACCGCAAAACCACCCGCCATGTCGCCATACAGGGTGCAATAGCCCGTCGCCATTTCGCTTTTGTTGCCGGTGGTCAACACAATCGCACCGGTCTTGTTGGACAGCGCCATCAGCAAGGTGCCCCGAATGCGCGCTTGGATGTTTTCTTCGGTGGTGTCTTCTTGCAAACCTGCAAATTGCCCAGCCAAAGCTTGTTTGAAACCCTCAAAGAGCGGGGCAATGGCCACTTCGTCGTAGCGCACGCCCAAGCGCTTGACCATATCGCGCGAGTCAATCCAACTGATGTCGGCGGTGTAAGGCGACGGCATCATGACAGCATGGATCTTGTCGGCGCCAATCGCATCGACCGCGATGGCCAGCACCAGCGCCGAGTCAATGCCGCCGGACAGACCCAAAATGGCCCCCTTGAAACCATTTTTGCCAAGGTAATCTCGCACCCCTAAAACCAGAGCGTCCCACAACTCGGCGTCGGCACTGGCCAAGGGAACCACCGCATCGGCCGCGGCTGTCAAATCGACTTTTTGAGCATCTGATGTGACGTGCACCGCCAGCATGGCCTCGCGAAACCCTTCGGCGCGGGCCACCGTCTGGCCTTCGGCATTGAGGGCGAACGAGCGCCCCTCAAAAATCACCTCGTCTTGCCCACCCACCAAATGGGCATAAATCAAGGGCAAGCCACAGTCGGCCACCCGTTCGCGCATGCGTTGTTCACGCTCTGGCCCTTTGCCGGCATGAAATGGCGATGCGTTCAAAACGGCCAACACCTGCGCACCGGCGTCTCGCGCCAATCGGGCCGGCTCTTCAAACCAGGCGTCTTCGCAAATGAGCAAACCCACACGAACGCCCGCCACTTCAAACACGCCCACGCCGTTGCCGGGCGTGAAGTATCGGCGCTCATCAAACACTTGGTAGTTGGGCAACTCGCGCTTGTCATAGTGACACATCACCTGCCCTTCGCACACCACACTTGCGCGGTTGTGGCGACGGGTCACAGCCACACTGCGGGTGCGCACGCCACCCCCCTCTGGATGCCCCACCACCACATGCAAGCCCTTTAACCCAGCCAACTCGTGGGCCACCGTTTTCAGGGCATCATCGCAAGCATCAATGAACGCAGGTCGCAGCAACAGGTCCTCAGCCGCATAGCCGCAAATCGACAGCTCAGGCGTGATCAGCAAGCGTGCGCCCTCTGCATAAGCCCGAGTTGCCGCGGCGATGATTTTGCGGGCGTTGCCCGGCATGTCACCGACGACGAAGTTAAGCTGGGCCACACAAATTTGGAGAGTCATACAGGTGCTAGAAAATGTGAGCATGAATTATGTCACCCGGGTGCTAGAGGATTGGAAGGCCATAGCCGCCTCGGATTGGGACGCTTTGCTGGCGGCGCAAGACGCGCCATCTCCCTTCATGCAGCATGCCTATTTGTCAGCGCTGCAAAGCAGCCAATCGGCCTCGCCCGACACCGGCTGGACTTTGCAAGTGATCACCCTTTGGCGCGACACCGCCAACGGCCCCGTGTTGGCGGCCGCCTGCCCTTTGTACCTCAAGACCCACTCGCGCGGCGAATACGTGTTTGACCACGCTTGGGCCGATGCCTATGCGCGCCATGGACTGGACTATTACCCCAAGGCCTTGGTGGCATCACCCTTCACGCCCGTGCCGGGCAGCCGTTTGCTGGCCGAGTCGGAGGCCGCGCGAAAAACTTTGTTGTCGGCTTTGCTGTCGTTTTGCCAAAGCCAAGGCCTGCCTTCGCTGCACATTCTTTTTGGCAGTGCCCAAGACCAACGCACTTGCATCGATGCCGGATTGCAGCAGCGCAGCCAAATTCAGTTTCATTGGCAAAACGCGGGGTGGCGAGATTTCGAAGATTTTTTGAGCAGTCTTCAGCAAGAAAAACGCAAAAAAATTCGCCAAGAACGCCGCAAAGTTCAGCAAGCCGGTGTGACTTTTCGGGCAGTTCGCGGCACGGATATGAATGACGCAGACTGGCAACTGTTGGTGCGTTGTTACCAACAAACCTATTGGGAGCACGGCAACGCGCCGTATTTGACCCCCGCCTTCTTTGACGCCATGCGCCAACACATGGCCGCCCACTGGTTGTTATTTGTGGCCGAACACGCAGGCCAGCCCATCGGCATCAGCCTGATCGGTTTGCACCTAGATGAACACGGCCAGCCCCGCGTGGCTTATGGGCGTTATTGGGGGGCACTGGCTCGGGTGGACTGTCTGCATTTCGAGGCTTGTTATTACCAACCGATTGAGTGGTGCATTGCCCATGGGGTGCAGCGCTTTGAAGGCGGCGCTCAAGGCGAACACAAAATGGCCCGTGCGCTGCTGCCCACGCCCACGTACAGCGCCCATTGGTTGGCCAACCCCGCTTTTTCAGATGCCGTGGCGCGCTTTTTGGAACGCGAAAAAGCGGGTGTCGAGAACTACCTCGAAGCCCTGCACCAACATTCCCCATTGAAAAAATCAGATTGAGGGACGGCACTGCCACCTTGCGGCATGCGGCAGGTTCTTGACTTCAGGAGCGGTCGTTCAGGCTGGTCTGAACATCCCGCTCAAACTGCGCCATGGCGGTCAAGGTCAGCGGGTCGGTCGCCAGTTCGGCGGCAAACTCGGGACGCACCGTCACCGCATGAGCACCGCAGGCGATCAGGCGCGACAACACATCGGCTGATTTGATGCTGGCCGCCAACAAATGCAAGCCATCGGCCTGCATCGCCACACAGGCCTCGATCAGCGACCACACGTCCCGGCCATCGGCTTGCAAACGCCCCACATAGGGCGCCACGTAATGGGCGCCTTGAGCGCGCGCCCACATCAGTTGAACAGGATTGGACAGGCCGGTGAGCAAGGTGGGCACACCCCAAGCTTGCACCTCGCGCAGCACGGGCTGCCAATCGGGGTGGCACGGCAACTTGATGGTGAGACGCACCCTCGCCTGCACAGCGGCAGGCAACAGAACCTCCAGCCACTGCGCTGCCTCGCCCACATCGGCCCGAGGCAGCTGAAGCATCAGCTCCGGAATTTTGGCTTCGCCGGCCTGAGCCACCAACTGCAAATAGCCGGCCAAGCTGACGGGCAAGCCAGCTTGCATCACCAGCGTCGGATTGGTGGTGACGCCCTGCACCGGCGGGCATCCTGCTGGCAAAAGCCATTGCCGAGCATCGGCGGAGTCGAGGTAAAACTTCACGGGTTGTCCTGTTTCAGGAAGATGTCTTTGTCCGGGAAAAACTGGCTGTGCAATGGCAACAAGGCTCCCCCCAATGCACGCGCGTGAGGCCCCACTTGACCGGCCAAAAGTTGGGGCTGGTGCATGCCATCAAAGCGGTACTGGGCCAAAGCCTCTTGCGTGGCCGTCATCAAGGCACGCATAAGTGGTGCGCCCAACGAGCCGTCCATGACCACGGCATCCAAATCCAGCAACGCCGCCGAGCTGGCCACCGTCATGGCCAAGGCCTGGCTGGCTTGCGCAATCCAAGTGTCGGTGAGCGCGCCATAGGCCACGTCCATGATGCCGTCTTGGTGGATCAATAAAGGGTCATGCCCTGCCGCCAACAAGGCTTGCTCGAGCTGCCAGCCGGAGGCTTTTTGCAACAGCTGCGGCGGCATGCCCAAGCCGCGCGATTCGCGGTTGGCCAAGCCCACGGGCAAAGAGCCAATCGCGCCCGCATTGCCCCGCTCGCCGTTCATGATGTGGCCCGACAAGACCAAACCACCGCCGATGAAGGTGCCGACA
>JBJOIR010000071.1:0-10508 GCA_046047055.1 Pseudomonadota bacterium
GTTGAGCACCCGCACGGCAGGGTGGTGCAAGCGGTTTTGTCTTTCGGCGGCGCGGGACAGGTCGAGTTTGATGACTTCTGAGGGGCAAGAGCCCACCAAAAAAAGCAAACGGATGTCGGGGCGGCGTGTCAGCAATTGGCTCACCACGCGGTCGAGTTCTTCGTGCACATCGGCCAAGCCGGCCAAGTCACGCTCGTCAATGATGGCCGTGCCAAAGCGGGGTTCGGCAAAAATCATCACGCCAGCGGCCGATTGAATCAGGTGCGCACAAGTGCGTGAGCCCACCACCAAAAAGAAGGCGTCTTGAATTTTGCGGTGCAGCCAAATGATGCCGGTCAATCCGCAAAACACCTCGCGTTGACCGCGTTGCACCAAGGGCACGACATCGGTGCATCCCGAGGCAGCGGATTTGATCGGGATGACGGGGTTCATGGTTGCACCTGTGCGCCCGGGGGGGGCGAAATAGAAGTGGGCTTTTGCAAGCGCGCCATGCGCAGCTTGCGCAGGTATTGCGCGGCATTGATGGCATAGCTGCCGTAAGCAGCCAGCGCCAACAGCAATTGGTCGGTGGGGCTCCAAAGCCCTTGCCACCAGACCCACAAATAAGCGGTGTGCAGGGCCAAAACGCCCATGCTGACCACGTCTTCCCAATAAAAAGCAGGTGCAAACAGGTACTGGCCAAAGACCACTTTTTCCCAAATCGCGCCGGTGACCATGATGGCGTAGAGCACCAAGGTCTTGAGCACCACCGAGCCCAAGGCCCAATCGGTCAGGGTGCCGGTTTGTAAGCTGCGCACCACCAAGAACAGGCTGATCCCAAAAATCAAAAATTGCACTGGGGCCAGTACCCCTTGAACCAGCGTCCAACGGGTTGCATCGCGCCGGGCGCGTTGCGCTGGCGTGTACAAAACCGGGGGGGACGAATCGGGCATGGAAAACCTGTGGGTGGAGGGGCTTGGGTTGAATGTAAATCTGCCAATACAGTGTGTCAACATAAATTGACAATAATTTAGCATTCTAGGGTTTACACTAAATGCAGGTTGCCCCCATCACACGCACACTTGGGGCTGTGTTTTGTAGGGTCCAGTCGAGGCTCTGCTCCATGCAACTCTTGCGAAGAGCCGCCTCCAGGTGCTTTTTGCTGGTTTAACCCTCTGATGATCGGTGTTTGTCATGGCGCAAAACAATCTGGAAAACGCACAGTCCCCGCCCAGCGTGCAGGGGCCAGCGGGCGCCTTGCCTGAGGCTTTGCGACAAGGCACTCCGGTCAGTCCGCGTTTGGTGGGCGGCACCACCTTTGCCGGTAAGTCGGCGCTCGACTTGGCCCAAATCCAGATCCTGGCGCAAGCCTGTTTGCAGGGCTTGGACGCCGCGCGCCAAGTGGTTCACGGCTGGCAGCGCCAAGGACAATCGTTAGAAGATATCTATATGCAGGGCATCACGCCCTGTGCCCGCTTGCTGGGGGATTGGTGGTGTTCGGACCGCTTGGACTTTTCCATGACCACCATCGCTTCGACCCATTTGCAACAGCTGTTGCACGACTTCAGCAGCGAATTTCTGCAAGAAGCCCCGCACCAGCCCAACGGCTGGGGTCTGCTTTTGATGACCGAGCCAGGGGCCCAGCACAGCATGGGCTTGTTCATGCTCAGCGAGTTTTTCAAGCGCGCTGGTTGGACCGTGACCGTCGGCGTGCCCCAAGATGTGACCGAATTCAAACGCCTGTTTCAGTCAGAGTGGTTTGATGCGGTGGGGATTTCGGTCAGCAGCGACCGGCATTTGGACACGTTGCGCAGCCTTTTGCCCTCGTTGCGTCAGGCGGCCGACAACACCGATTTGAAAGTTTTTGTGGGGGGACCGATGGCCTTTGTGGCACCCGACAAGTTGCAGGCGTGTGGCGCTGATGTCATTGCCCAAGACGCACCTGCGACCGTGGCGAAGTTGACGCAAGTCCTGAACGCCCGCCAAAGCCAGTGGGTTTGACTTGGATCAGTCTTTTCCTTTTTGGAGGTCCGGCCATGTGGTGTAAGGCTCGATAAAGAGTCTATACTTACATGACAATTTCAAGTGTCAACTTCCTGATTCTTTAACGCAAAAAATTTACACCATGAAGCTTCCCTCTTTGGAATCCTCCACATTTTCCCAGCTGCTGGGAGTGGTGTCGGACGTCTCCTTGGTCATGGACCTTCAGGGTGTCATCGAGGATGTCTCGACTGGGCGCGACACCTTGGCCGCTTTGGGCTGCCAAGCGTGGGTCGGCCGCTCGTGGATCGACACGGTGACCACCGAGAGCCGCATCAAAATCCAAGAAATGCTGCAATCTCAAGGCGCTGCAGACGCCATGCGCTGGCGCCATGTGAATCACACCTCGCCCTTGGGCAACGACGTGGCCCTGCAATATGTGCTGGTGCCCTTGGGGGGCAAAAAATTGTTGGCTGTGGGTCGCGACTTGGAAAGCCTGGCCGAATTGCAACGCCGCTTGGTCGAAACACAGCAATCGATGGAGCGCGATTATTTGCGCTTGCGCCACATTGAGGCCCGTTACCGTGTGTTGTTTGACACCTCCTCCGAGGCCGTTTTGATGGTCGACGCCAGCACCCAGCGTGTGCTCGAAGCCAACGTCGGCGCGCAGTCGATGATGCGTGACGCAGGCAAGCGCTTGGTGGGCCGCGATGTGCGCGAATGTTTTGAGGCCGAGAGCCAAGGCGAAGTGCAGTCCTTGCTGCGCATGGCGTTGGCCACCGGTCGCATTGAGATGTGCTCGGCGCAGGTGGCGGGTTTGTCTTCGGCCTGGACGGTATCTGCGACCGTCTTTCGGCAAGAGGGCGGGGCGCAATTTTTGGTGCGCTTGGTGCCGCGCGAGGCCGCCTTGCTTCCCGCACACGACACCGGCTCATCCGATGCCTTGAGCGCGGCCATGGAGCATTTCCCAGATGGCTGGGTGCTCACCGACCCCTCGGGCTTGGTCAAAAGTGTCAACGAGGAAGGCATGGCTTTGTTGGGCCTGACCGCCTCATCGCAAGTGATCGGCCAAAGCCTGGAGCGCTGGTTGCAGCGGGGCGCGGTGGACTGGGGCGTGCTCAACACCAGTTTGCGACAGCAGCTGCCGGTGCGCAATTTCGCCACCGAGGTGCGCACCTTGTCGGGCATGACCTTGCCCGTAGAAGTCTCGGCGGTGTACCTCAGCCGGCCAGAGCCCACCTATGCGTTTTTTCTGCGCGACATGGACCGCCGTCTGCAAGGCGGCGCCTCGGTGGCGCAAAGCCAGGCCAACCCCTTTGCCGAGTTGTCGCAATTGGTCGGGCGCCGTCCCATCAAGGACATCGTGGGCGAAACCGTGGACACGATTGAGCGCAAATGCATCGAGGCTGCACTGGAGTTGACCCACAACAACCGCGCCTCGGCGGCTGAAATGCTCGGTTTGTCGCGCCAGAGCCTGTATGTCAAATTGCGACGTTTTGGCATGGTCGCCGAGACCGAAGCCGAAAATCTCTGAGGATGTCAATTTAAATTGACGATAAGTGTCAATCCTAGTTGACATTTTTCAGAGTCTCCCCACAATGGGGCCATGGACACCCCGCCACTGGCCTCAACGCCCCACCTCCAAGACCCGCGACAGGCACCCCTTGCGTTGCCACTGAGCGCCTCGCGCACTCGGCCCGCCTTGGCAACGGTGGCTGAACTGCTCAAGCCCATCACTTGGTTCCCACCGATGTGGGCTTTCGCCTGTGGTGCGGTGGCGTCGGGTCAATCGATCTCTGCGAACTGGGGCTTGTTGCTGCTGGGCCTGGTGCTCACGGGCCCGCTGGTGTGTGCCAGCAGTCAGGCCGTGAACGATTGGTTTGACAGGCATGTGGACGCCATCAACGAACCCGATCGCCCCATTCCTTCTGGCCGCATGCCCGGTCGCTGGGGTTTGGGCATTGCCATCGCCTGGACGCTGTTGTCACTCTTGTGGGCAACGCTCATGGGGCCCTGGGGTTTTGCGGCTTGCGCTCTGGCCATTGCCCTGTCATGGGGGTACAGCGCGCCACCCGTGCGCCTGAAAAACAACGGCTGGTGGGGCAACGCCGCCTGCGCGCTGAGCTACGAGGGCCTGGCTTGGCTCACCGGCACAGCCGTCATGCTGGGCGGGGCTTGGCCGGGCCCCCACTCGCTGGCGTTGGCGCTGCTCTACAGCCTGGGTGCGCACGGCATCATGACGTTGAACGATTTCAAGGCCATTGAGGGCGATCGCCAAATGGGCGTGGCCTCGCTGCCGGTGCAGCTGGGCGCACATGGCGCAGCGCGCATGGCCTGCGTTTTCATGCTGGTGCCGCAGGTGTCGGTGGCTTTGTTGTTGGCCCATTGGCAACTGCCGTGGCACGCCTTGGCGGTCTTTGTTTTGGCTGTTCTGCAGGGGCCTTTGATGGCTCAATTTTTGCGAAAGCCGGTTGAGCGTGCCTTGCATGTCTCAGCCTTTGGCGTGCCCTTGTTTGTCAGCGGCATGATGGTCAGCGCTTGGGGCTTGCGCCATGTGCATCTGTTGCAACACCCTGCAGGAGGCGTTTGAACATGGCCACCCCTTCCTCTCAATTTGGTTGGTTTCAAATCATCCGCTTGGGCTTGATCCAAGCCTGTTTGGGCGCGGTGGTGGTGGTGACCACCTCCACACTCAACCGCATCATGGTGGTCGAGCTGGCGCTGCCCGCTTTGTTGCCCGGATTCATGGTGGCCTGGCACTACGCGGTGCAGATGGTACGCCCCCGCATGGGCTTTGGCGCCGACAAAGGCCGCCGCAGCACCCCTTGGATGATGGGCGGCATGTTGGTGTTGGGCGCGGGCGGTTTGATGGCGGCTTGGTCTACGGTGTGGATGGCCACCGAGCCCTTGTATGGCGCATTGTTGGCGTGGTTGTCTTTCAGTCTGATTGGTTTGGGCGTGAGTGCGTGTGGCACTTCGCTGCTGGCCCTGATGGCCAAACGCGTGCCCGCCGAGCGCCGCGCCCCTGCCGCCACCACCGTGTGGTTGATGATGATTGTGGGCTTTGCGGTCACCGCAGGGGTGGTGGGCAAGCTGATCGACCCCTACAGCCCCGAGGTGTTGTTGCAGGTCTCGGCAGGCCTCAGTGCCGTGACCGCGCTCATCACGGCACTGTGTTTGTGGGGTCTTGAAAAAGACGTGGACTTGTCCCAAAGCCTGACCCATGAGCTCGACCAGAACCCCAGCACCGAGCGGCTGCAAAAGCAAAACTTCAAAGAAGCTTTTCAAGAGGTTTGGGCCGATCCCGCTGCACGCACCTTCACCGTGTTCGTGTTCATGTCCATGTTGGCGTACAGCGCACAAGATTTGATTTTGGAGCCCTTTGCTGGTGCCGTGCATGGCTTCACGCCGGGGCAAACCACACAACTCTCAGGTTGGCACCACATGGGGGTGTTGATCGGCATGCTGGCCGTTGCCGGGGCAGGCTCGCGCTGGGTGGCCGGTCGCTTGGGCTCGGTGCAAGCCTGGATGGTGGGCGGCTGCTTGTTCTCAGCGTTGGCGACGGTGGGCTTGGTCAGTTCGGCCTTGTCGGCCCATTGGCCTTTGCAAGCCAATGTGGTGTTTTTGGGCGTGGCCAATGGCGCATTTTCGATTGCGGCCATCGCCACCATGATGCGCTTGGCCGGCGAGGGCGCGAACGGGAGCGGCAGGGGCCGCGAAGGCACGCGCATGGGGTTGTGGGGGGCTGCGCAAGCAGCGGCTTTTGGCTTGGGGGGCTTGCTGGGCACCGCGGCCAGCGATTTGGCTCATGCCTTGCTGGGCGAGCAGCGCTTGGCTTATGCCGCGGTGTTTGCTTTGCAAGGCCTCATGTTTACCGGGTCGGCGTGGGTGGCATTGCGCCTGCGCTCTGGCCCTGCTGCTGACAGCAGGCCGCTGCGATTTGACAGCACTGCCTGGATTAAAGAGGGGTCTCGCTCATGAAACAAACTGATTTTGACTTTGTCGTGGTGGGTGGCGGGCCTTCGGGTGCCACGGCTGCCCATGACTTGGTGCGCCAAGGTTGGCGTGTGTTGTTGTTGGACCGCCAAGGCCGAACCAAGCCCTGTGGTGGCGCGATCCCCCCTCGCTTGATCAAGGACTTCGACATTCCCGATCACCTCTTGGTGGCCAAGGTGCGATGTGCTCGCATGATTTCGCCCGCGGATAACCAGGTGGACATCCCCATCGACAACGGCTATGTGGGCATGGTCGATCGCGATGAGTTTGACGAGTATTTGCGCGAACGTGCAGCGCAATCGGGGGCGGTGCGGCGGCAAGCCATTTTTGACAAACTGGAACACGACGACAGTGGCCAGTTGTGGGTGCACTTCACACCCGTCAACGCAAAAGAACATGCAGCGCAAGAACACAGCCAGCCGGTCAAAGTGTCCACCCGCATGGTGGTGGGCGCTGACGGCGCGCGCTCAGAAGTGGCGCGCCAAGCGATTCCCAACGCGCACAAGACCAAGTATGTCTTTGCTTATCACGAGATCATTGAAGCGCCGGTGGGTCAGCGGGGCTATGACGCGGCGCGCTGCGACGTGTATTACCAAGGGGAGGTCTCGCCTGATTTTTATGGCTGGGTTTTTCCGCATGGCAAAACCATGAGTGTCGGCATGGGCAGTGCCGACAAGGGCTACTCGTTGCGCAGTGCTACGGCGCGATTGCGCGCCATTGCCGGCCTCACCGATGCGCCTACCTTGCGCCGTGAGGGAGCGCCCATTCCGCTCAAACCCTTGCCTCAATGGGACAACGGCCGCGACGTCGTGGTCATCGGCGATGCCGCAGGGGTCGTGGCACCTTCCTCGGGTGAGGGCATTTACTACGCAATGGACTGCGCAAGGCGCGTGGCGCAAGCTGCACACCAAGCCCTCAAAACGGGCAACAGCGCTTGCCTGAAGCAAGGCCGCAAGAGTTTCATGAAGCAACACGGACGGGTGTTTTGGATTTTGGGTGTGATGCAGTACTTCTGGTACCAAAACGACCGCCGGCGCGAAAAGTTTGTGAAGATTTGCGAGGACCGCGATGTGCAGCGTTTGACATTCGAGTCCTACATGAACAAAGAGTTGGCCCGCAAAGACCCGATGGCGCATGTGCGCATTTTTCTGAAGGACATGGCCCACCTGCTGGGCTTGGCGCGAACCTGAGGACCTGTGTTGCTTGACCCTCTTGGGGAGGGTGAGTCTTGAACGAGCGATCGACCCCGTCGGCGGAAGTCTAGGACAATGCCGTTCATGGAAAAAAAATCTCGTTTCGCGTTGGCTTTGGCTTTTGTGTTGAGCTATGCCACGGCGGGTATCGGTGGGGCCTTCACTGAGCTGGGGCCTTGGTACTTTGCGCTCAAGCACCCCACTTGGAAGCCACCAGATGCCGCATTTGGCGTGGTCTGGACGACCATCTTCACGCTGTGTGCCGTGAGCGCTTGGTTGGCATGGCGAGCGGCCAACAGCCCCCAATTGCGCCGGAACGTTGCACTGTTGTTTGGGCTGAACGCGGTGCTCAACATTCTTTGGAGTGCCCTTTACTTCAAGTTGCAACGACCCGACTGGGCCTTGATGGAAGTGGTGTTTTTGTGGCTGTCTATTCTGGCCCTGATCGTTGGCCTTTGGCGCGTGTCCCGCTGGGCCAGTGCGCTGTTGCTGCCCTATCTGGTTTGGGTGGGGATTGCCGCCGCGCTGAACTGGGAAACGGTGCAGCTCAATGGTCCATTTGTCGGTCTGTGGTCGTGACGCGAACGACCGCGTTTCACGCGGGGGCCAGGGTCTTGGCGCATCGGTTTTCAATAAATTATTGCAAACCGCGTTACCGAAGCGTTGATGTGGGTATTTAAGTATTCACACCTAGGGTTTTTCATGCTTGCTGGTGAAAGGCAATAATTTTATAAAGTGTTCGCAGCAGCGACCGGCAAGCTATCTCGCTGGCGGATGACCGCCCCGGTTTTCACCTCCCTACAGGTTGACACGCTCGCGCTGCAAGGAACGCTCATGTCTGAGTTCAGTGGTTGCTCTGATGATTCAAAGGGTGTGCAGCGTTTAGCCAACCTGCGGGATGACTGTAAAGACTCGTTGTTGGCCGTGATTGATGAGCAGATCATTCCGCGACTGCTCAATGTGCAAAAGTTTTTCACCACCAACGCCGTGCCCATGATGGATGAAACCTCGGGCACAGGGCTGCCAGAGTTCGAGGCTTTCTCGCAGCATTGCCTGAGTGGGGATGGCTTGAAGGCCCACCAAATCGTCGATGCGTTGACAGATCGGGGCATGACCCAAGACCGTATTTTCTTAGAGTTGATCACGCCTGCTGCGCGCCATTTGGGCGCCTTGTGGGAGCAAGATCTGTGTGACTTTACCCAAGTGACCTGTGGCTTGGCGATGATGCACCAAGTCATTTACAGGCTGGGTTACAAGTCGGCTGACGGACAAAGTGAAGCCGGTGCGAATGAACGGATCATGCTGGCCTGCGCGCCGGGCTCGCAGCATTTTCTGGGTTTGACCATCGTGGCCGAATTTTTCCGGCAAGCAGGCTCTGAAGTGGTCCTCGAAATCTCATCTTCTGAATCTGAATTGCTGCGGGCCGTGGCCAATGAATGGTTTGACGTGGTGGGCATCTCGGTGGCCTTGGAGGCACAACTTGCCACACTGCCCGACTTGCTGGCGCACCTGCGGGCCAGTTCAGGCAACCCCAAGGTGCGTGTGGTCCTGGGCGGACCGATCTTTTTGATCCACGATGTCAGCCCCATCTCACTGGGTGCGGACGCGATTTTTACGGACGCACGCGAGGCGGTGGGGGCGGTCAAGCAATTGGTGCGCGCCGTCTGAGATGAGCTGAGCTGCGCAGGTCAACATCCGCGATCACCAACGGCTGAGATCACCAACTTTTGTGATCTCTCACTTTTTCGCCCGCAGTGGCGTGCGATCAAAAGTGAAATCAGGTGCGATCAAAATTCAGCGCACCATTTCAAAAGGTGTTGCACCGTACCCAGGGGTTCTTGTTCATGCGCCAAATGGCCCAGACCCGGCTGTGTGTGTAAAAGCGCTTGCGGCAACCTGTGACACGCTTCGTTGGCCAAGGCGGGGGGCACGGTCAAGTCGTGTTCGCCAATCAAAATGCGCACAGGATTGCGGATTTCGTGCAGGCGTTCGGCCAAGGGCTTGAGGCGCCAAGCCGCCATCATCGACAACACGCCGTGCACATGGCCTGAGTCGCTCAACACGCGGGTGTAAAGATCGACCCCTTGTGCATCGAGATGGGAGCCGGTGCGCGCGATCCACTCGGCCACAGCACCGGGCTTGGCCGCCATCTTGGCGGTGGCCCAGGCCGACAACGGGTTCAAGGCCGCCAGCTTGGCGGCCGGGCCAAAAAGCCACGAGGCCACGCCGGGCAGCGGCAGCCAAGCCGGGTTCAGGCCGATCAAGGTGCTGCGCGACAAGCTGCCAAAGTGCAGCGCCATGTGTGCGGCTATGGCGGCCCCGGCCGAATGACCGACCATGACTTGGGGCGTCAGGTTCAGTTGCAACAGCAGCGCACGCAGCCCTTCGGCCATGCCGGGCAGCGACAACGCGCCTTCTGGTCCACGGCAGGTGAACGCATGGCCCGGCAGATCGGGCGCGACCACCGTGAAATGCTCAGCCAGTGCGGGCAGCATGCCGCGCCAACTGAAGTTGCCCGAGCCCGTGCCATGCAGCAACAACATGCAAGGGCCTTGCCCCATGACTTGAACATGCCACTGAATGCCCCCTGCTTGCACAAAGCGGCTGTGCGCTGCGTTGGGCCAATGTGCGGGACGCGCGGCCCAGGACATGCCAGGATAAAAATTCTCAAACATGGTGCGCTATGGGGCTGGGCTTTGCACGCGTTGCATGGCTTGTGCCATGCGCTGGGCTTGCAGATGGGGCATGGGCAGATAGCTCGCGCCCATGGTGTTGGCCAGTTGTTGTGCTTGGACGTCAGGTTGCATGGAGGTGTCGATCCACAAAGCCCGGTGACCGCTCAGACGCCATTGTTGGCCCCAGTTGTGCGCATCGGTTTGCGCTTGGGTGCGCCCACCAAGTCCTTGCAGAGTCACATTGGTCCGGCCATCACTGAGCACCACCAAGATGGGTGTCACGCCTTGACGTTGCAGCAGTGCGGCTTGTTCGTGTGCCATTTTGAGAGCCCCTGCCAACGGCGTGCCGCCGCCGCCGGGCAGACCGGTCATGGCACGTTTGGCGCGCACCAATGAGCGCGTCATGGGCAGCAGCAGTTGCGCCTGTGCGCCGCGAAAAGACACGATGCACACGCTGTCGCGCCGCGCATAGGATTGCTGCAACAACAACTCGACTGCCCCCTTGGCCTCGGCCAAACGCTGCAGTGCCGCCGAGCCCGACGCATCGAGCGCCAGAATCAGGCAACTCGAGGTGCGCTGCTGGTAGCGTTGAATGTGAAAGTCTTCGGCACGGATGGCCACACGGCCGGTGTTGTGCGCTTGTCGCAAACGCTGTTTGGGCGCGGCAGCGCGCAAGGTGGCCAGC